>NZ_CAWUDP010000064.1:0-67083 GCF_963920835.1 Scytonema sp. PCC 10023 | reverse complement strand
AATGACCAGCAATGAGTAGAGGTGAGCAGAGATTGAGTTACAGTTTCTTTCCCTGGCTCGCTCTTACCTGGGCAGATACTTTACATTCCAATACTCCCAACAAACACTAGCCCCATACCTGGTGAAGAATATGTTGTGCTACCAGGTGACCGAAACAATTCGCTCATTCGCTCATTCGCTCATTCGCTCATTAAGAAATAGATAATTTTGAATTAATTAATTGAGGGTACAAGCCCCTAATTTGAATTATGTAAAAAAAGAAACTGCGAAGCATCATTATCGTAAATTAAAGGGTCTAAGACCCCTACGTCTATACGTAGTACGCCAGATGTCTCAAGTCGGGAAACCCGCCCACGACACTGGCTCCTCAGTTACATAGGGGGTTTAAATCTCCCTATGTAACTGTCTTTCATTTTGAATGAGCGAATGAGCGAATGAGCGAATTGTTAATGTACGCCTTTGCATATAGGGAATAGATAGTAATTCGTTTGCTCAACGAGTATTTTCTTTCTCCATCTGGGCAAACATCTTTGCTTTAACCTTATTTTGGTTGACAAACTTGAGCTTAACTGTTAGCTTCACTTGCCTAAGAGCATGATTGTAGCTCACTCCTTGCTGCAAATGTTTAAGTTAAGTTTTGTTATACTAAGATAACTATCATTCCCATGCAAAAAGCAGGGAATTTCGCTAAGACATTATTGGTAAGGTTTTTTTCATGGCGGATCAATTAATTCGCGCCACAGCAGCTGAAGGCGGAATTCGTGCAGTTGGTGCAATTACCACACGTTTGACAGAAGAAGCACGACAACGTCATAAGCTTTCCTATGTGGCAACGGCCGCACTGGGTCGAACCATGACAGCAGGCTTGTTGATGGCTTCTAGTATGAAACGATCTGGGTCTAGAGTCAATATCCGGGTGAAAGGCGATGGACCTTTGGGTGGTATATTGATAGACGCAGGGTTAGATGGAACAGTACGCGGCTATGTAGAAAATCCAGATGTGGAACTGCCTCCGAATAGCAAAGGTAAGCTTGACGTTGGCGGTGCAGTTGGTAACGGTTTTCTTTACGTTGTCCGCGATGTTGGATACGGGTACCCATACTCCAGTACCGTAGAACTCGTTTCTGGTGAAATTGGGGACGACGTAGCTCACTACCTGATCACCTCGGAACAAACGCCTTCAGCTCTGGTTTTAGGAGTTTTTGTAGGAGCAACCGGGGTGACGGCTGCTGGAGGGCTACTGGTGCAAGTTCTACCGAAAGCTGCTAGAGACGAAGCCTTAGTAGAAACTCTGGAATCACGGGTAGCCGGATTATCAGGGTTTACACCTTTGTTGCAAGCAGGCAAATCATTGACAGACATCTTTCAAGACCTACTAGGAGATATGGGGCTTACTATATTTCCCGAAACCCAAATTCTACGCTACCACTGCGGTTGCTCGTTTGACCGCGTATTAGGAGCACTGAAAATGTTGGGTGAAGCAGAACTGCAAGACATGATTGTCAAAGATAATGGCGCTGAGGCAACTTGCCATTTTTGTGGTACAGTTTACCAGGCAAGTCGAGATGACTTGGCTCAACTTATTGTAGATTTACAAGCAGAGGCTTCAGCTCGAGTATAAAGTATAAAGAAAGACTTTAAAAAACAGAAATGCATGGTATAAGTGGAGGAAATATGATCCTGTAAAAAGTAACTTTTTCTTAACAGAAAAAGTTACTATGGCAAGGGCAAAAGTTTGGATCTATAACAGATCACTATTGTATTATTTTGGTGTGAGAAATGACAGAGCGGGACATACCAGAAAGTTGGTTACCAAGCGAAGCAAGAGAGCCAGATAATAATATGACTAGAGCATCCCGAAAGCAACAACTTAGTGGAACTCATGCGTCTGGTGTCGCAGCTACTGGTTCTACTTTCAAGTCGGTCGTGAAACGCTCCGAACAAAGTGATTCAGAAGAAATACCTGTAGAAAAGGATCCAAAAGAAACAGTTTCAATCAGTAAAGGTACTTGGCAATTGCCCAAATGGACCAAAAGCTGGGTATTGTGGACGTTATTGTTAGCGTTGGTTCCGGGCGCGATCGCCTTCATGGCAACAGGGATGTTACTCAAGCTGCCATCTGCGCCAAACTGTCCAGCAATTTTCTGGCCCTTAGCAAGTGCGTCGGTGCGGTTGCATTGCGCTCAACTAGCAGCTTCTAAGCAGACGGTGAAAGACCTGCTACAAGCGATCGCCCTGGTGAAGGAACTACCAAAAAATCACCCGCTTCGTGGAGAAATTGAGCGTTTGATAGAAGAGTGGTCACGCGATATTCTGCAACTAGCCGATCAGAGTTTCCAGGCTGGTCGGCTAGACGAAGCGATTGAAATTGCTCGCCAAGTTCCGAAAGAGGAATCTGCTTATCAATTAGCAGAAGAGCAAATTTCTAAATGGCAGTCCACATGGTCGAAAGCCGAAGACACCTATAAAGAAGCAGAAGATCAATTGCGCGAACAGAACTGGCACCAAGCATTTATGCTAGCCGCCAGATTGTTGCGTGTGAAGAATGAATATTGGACGACAACTAAGTACGAGCAATTGAACCGTCTGATTGTCAGTGCGCGAGAAGATGGTGAGAAGTTAACGAAAGCAAAAGGTCTCGGGTCCAATACAACAGTAAATAATCTCCTAAAAGCGATTGAACTGGCTGAATCGGTTCAGCAGGACAGTTACGTTTATCAAAAAGCTCAGGAAGTTCTTCCAGAATATGGACGCAAAATGCTGGAGTTGGCACAGGCAAAGCTGGATCGACGGGACGCAGACGAAGCGATCGCCATAGCCCAAAAAATTCCCCTCAGCACCAAGTTGCAGCCGGAAACACAAGGCTTTATTACCTTAGCTGAAGCGCAAAAGAATGCATGGTTAGGAACAACTGCCGGTTTAGAGGAGGCAATTGCCCGGGCTCAAGAAATAGATGCTTCAATACCAGTATATGAAAAAGCGCAAACACTGATTGCAGGCTGGCAACTAGAAATTCAAGATGTCGCCCATTTAGAGAAAGCAAGATCACTAGCAAGTCTTGGTTCAATTAACGATTACGCAGCAGCCATTGCTGAAGCACAACTCATTCCTGCTAACAACCCTCGCGGACAAGAAGCAAGAAAAGAAATAGCTAGCTGGGTTGCTCAAATACAGACCATCGAAGACCGTCCGTATTTAGATCGTGCTGAACAGGCAGCAATGCTTGAGGACGTGAACTCTCTGCAAACGGCGATCGCCGAGGCAAGTCAAATCCGGCGGGGTCGGGCATTGTATCGAGAAGCACGCACAAAAATTGCAAATTGGACAGGCAAGATTCAACGTATTGAAGACCAGCCCTACTTGGATCGGGCAAAAGACTTAGCCAACAGTGGCGATTTAGCCTCTGCTATTGCAACAGCTGGGCAAATTGCCTCAGGACGAGCACTTTCCGGTGAAGCGCAAGCCGCAATAGATGATTGGCAAGGGCAAATTCGTGCCAGAGAAAACTGGAAGAGAGCGCGGGAAGTCGCAGTCACGGGAACTCCAGAAGCTTTGGCAGAGGCAATTAGGATCGCAAATAGACTACCGGATGGTAGCCCCTTACGCGGTGATGCTAATATTGCTATTGACCAATGGAGTCAGCAATTGTTAGATATAGCCCGCGCTCAAGCAGAATCCGATATTCCCAGAGCTATTGACACAGCCAGGCTCGTTCCACGAGGAACTGCTGCTTATAGCGCCGCCAGAGAACAAATTAGATCATGGCGGGAATACCTCAATCCTCAGCCACAAGAATCTCCACAAGAATATCCACAAGAATATCCACAAGAATCTTATCCTGAGCAACCAACGACTCTCGAAGGGCAGTAATTCTTAATAGAACCGTATTGACATTTGGACAGACATACCACTGAGTAAGCCAACTACATACGCGGGCGCGAAATGTGCAGAATTTCTCCGATTGGGGAGAATCCTGCGCGTATGTAAATCCGCCCTTCTGCTTCATGAGCCGCCATTAGGAAAGCCACGGAAACGCCCACGTCGAAAGCTTCACGCACTAGCCGCGTTGTCAGCGCGCCTGCCACACCACGTCGCCGGAAGGGAACACGGACGCCGATACCCGCAATCTCTGTCATCCCACTATCCGGCACAGAACACACCCCAGCTCCCACGGGTTCGCCTGTCGCCGTGACGCGGGCAAGGACTGCAATCTGTCCGGCTGCCAGACTTGCCCGAAGTCGCGCGACAGCATCAGAACTTGGCGGGGGAGCGCCGTAAGCTTCATTTTGAACTGCGACGGTGGCAAGCAGTTCAGCGTCAGTGACTGGCACGACCAATTCGATATCTGGAGGTAAGGGCAGAATCTGCTCTGAACCAGGAATGCAGGTCATGAGTTCAAGACGCCCCTCAACGACGAAGCCAGCAGTTAGTAGCGCGCCCTCAACAGCTGGTGCGAGATGTGCAATGTATTCGAGGCGTGGTATCCGCGAACGTCGTTCATAGGCGGTAATCAGAGCAGCAACGTCAGCAGACGACGGTGTGGCGACATCGTCGGGAATAGCGTAGTTGAGGAAGGGGTTGTCATTGTGGTCGCTAAAGGTTGCGAGGAATGGGCCGATTCGCTCTGTGTTGCGTTGGCGGCTTGCCGCAAATCGCAGGTATGCCTGAATTTGAGAGTCCATATCATATCATGTTCGCTTAATTGCCCATAATAAAACTTATTTGTAGTAAGGACTTCAGTCCTAGCTTGATCACTAAAGAGGACTAAAGTCCTCACTACGAACTTCCTGCCGGTTACATAGCGCAACTCAATTGAATGAAGTAATTATTTATCTGTGTCCATCTGTGTCCATCTGTGGTTTAATATTTCTTTGGTGTACCTTACTCCGGGTTGCAAAGCGCTATATAACCGGACATGATATAACATCACCAATGGTATTTTGGGAAACACTGCCTGTAGAAGCCCCCTAACCCCACTTGTGAGGAGGGGAACTTTGGCGTTAGCCACTCATCGGGGTAGGGTTCTCAGCAACTGCGACTAATTAACGTCCCACCAATTTATCCCGCAGCTGCTTAATGCGATCGCGCAACTTCGCCGCCTCCTCAAACTCTAGTTTTTTGGCTGCTTCTTTCATTTGCGCTTCGAGTTGGCTAATCAACCCTGGAATCTCTTCTAAAGGAAATTCATCGATGTGTTGCTCAACTGTTTCTAACTCAGTTGCATTTAATCGCCGCGACACTTCTAAGAAAGACAAAATCGCATTACGTGATCTTCTCACAATCGGTTGCGGTGTAATTCCGTGCATCCGGTTGTAAGCCTCCTGAATATTGCGACGTCTCTCGGTTTCTTCCATAGCTTTAATCATGCTATCGGTGAGGGTATCAGCATACATAATTGCTTGTCCTCGCACATGACGCGCTGCTCTCCCAATTGTTTGAATCAGAGAACGTTCTGCACGCAAAAAGCCTTCTTTATCTGCATCCAAAATCGCCACCAGAGAAACCTCCGGTAAATCTAACCCTTCCCGCAGCAAGTTCACACCAACCAACACATCAAAGTTACCATCGCGCAAATCCTGCAAAATCTCAATTCGCTCAATCGAATTAATTTCGGAATGCAGATACCTCACCCGAATACCGTTGTCTTGCAGATAGTCAGTCAAATCTTCTGCCATGCGTTTGGTAAGTGTTGTAATCAGCACACGCTCTTTGCGGTCAACTCTGTCTTTAATTTCGCCTAACAAATCATCAATTTGCCCTTCTGTAGGACGGACAATGATTTCTGGATCAACCACTCCAGTTGGTCTAATGATTTGTTCCGCCACATGACCTTCTGAAACTTCGAGTTCCCAATCTCCTGGGGTGGCGGAAACAAAAATACACTGATTTACCTTTGTCCAAAATTCCTCCGCCTTGAGTGGACGGTTATCAGCGGCACTGGGAAGACGAAATCCATGCTCAATTAACACTTTTTTGCGTGCTTGGTCACCATTATACATCCCCCGTATCTGCGGTACACTCACGTGAGATTCGTCTATCACCAACAGCCAATCTTTGGGAAAATAATCAATTAAACACTCTGGTGGTTCGCCTGCAATGCGTCCTGCTAAATGGCGGGAATAGTTTTCCACACCGTTGCAATAACCCACCTCCCGCAACATTTCCAAGTCATAACGCGTCCGCTGGTCTATACGTTGCGCTTCGAGTAATTTCCCTGCTTCCTCTAATTGTGCTTTTCGCTCTTTGAGTTCTGCTGCGATATCATCACACGCTGCTTGTAGCCTTTCTTCAGGAGTGACAAAGTGACGCGCAGGGTAAATATTCAAAGCTTCTACACTCTTGATAATTTCACCTGTCACGGGGTCAACGTAGCGAATAGCGTCAATTTCATCACCAAAAAACTCCACGCGGATAATTCGGTCTTCATACGCTGGACCAATTTCCAACACATCACCCCGGACGCGAAAACGCCCCCGACCCAATTCTACATCGTTACGGCTATACTGAACTGATACCAATTCTTTCAGTATTTCCCGTTGGTTGACTTCCAGCCCGACTTGAAATGGAATGGCGGCTTTGAGGTATTCTGAGGGAATTCCCAAACCGTAGATACAACTAATAGATGCAACAACGATAACATCGCGGCGTTCAAACAGCGATCGCGTCGCCGAGTGTCGCAACATATCAATTTCATCATTAATCGAAGCTGTTTTTTCTATATATGTATCGGTGACAGGAATATATGCTTCCGGCTGGTAGTAATCGTAGTAGCTGACGAAATACTCAACTGCGTTATGAGGAAAGAATTCTCGCAACTCATTACACAGTTGTGCAGCGAGAGTTTTGTTATGAGCAAGGACGAGAGTGGGTTTCCCTACTTTTTCAATCACTGATGCTATGGTAAAAGTCTTCCCGGTTCCCGTGGCTCCCAGTAAAGTTTGATACCTATTGCCAGCGTTTATACTAGCAATCAGTTGAGCGATCGCTTGTGGCTGGTCGCCTGTTGGTTGAAAGGGAGCTTGAAGACCAAATTCTGTCATAAAATTTCACTGTCCAGTACCCTATCTTATGGTAGCGAATGCGATTGCTTCCTATGCTACACAGTTGCGAGTATCCTGCTCCCATTGCACCTGATCATGACCTGCAATTTTTATTTATTAAACTTTACAAAACTTTTCCATAAATGTTTATTTATGTATGAGTTTTGAAAAACATTATATCCATATAAGGTTTTTTAAAGCTAAACTTAAACATTAAGGAAAAATTTAACTTTTCCAGAATATTGTAAAATAAATTAACAATCCAAAAGTGAGAGGATATGAGCATGACTAGCTCTAGTAAAGCAGTGAGTCCTCGGCAAAAGCATTTGAAGCTCAAGGGAGAAAATACCGTGGAAAATAATCAGGGTAAAAGTTTGAATACAAATAACGTCGAGCAGAATGGTGAGAAGTCAAAAGAGGTAGAATTGCTAGGTAAACTGGAAGTAACTGATACACTAGCTATCTCTGGGATACGTCCAGTGACCTCCAGTCATTTGCAAGTTGTAGAGACAAAGAACATAATGGGTATACGCCCAATTGCTGCAAACACATTCCACACTGTTGGCAGTGTTAATATATCTGGAACTCGTCCAATTGGTTCAAGTGATCTGGTTATTTCTGAAACATACTCTGTCATGGGCAATCGCCCAGTCGCATCAAATAGTATAGACGATTCTGAAGCTTTGATGGGTTTTCTAGATTAGAGAAAAAATATTACATATAGTTTTATCAACCCAGTTTTTGCAAAAAAACTGGGTTTTTTATTAACAAATACAATGTGTTAGCACTTATCAGTAACCACCTGAGAATGAAAAGGATTGGCTGTTACGCTATCCAACATTTCTAAATAATTAAATAGCGGTCAATAAGTAGTTATTAGTTACTTATTCTCACTCTTTGAGTATAGGGAACTAATATATCTTGAGGTGGAAGGCTCTAGCAAAAATATTAAGCTAACTTGTAAGGGTGATAACAAAGAACTTCAAAGTTGATTCGCAACTTTGAGACAAAATTCATAAAATATTAGGAGGTCAAAATGAGCCTAGAAGATCGCGCAAAAGCAACTGCTAAAAACATTGAAGGTAAAGCTCAAGAAGCAGTAGGAAATATCACTGGCGACCCAGAAGATAAAGCAGAAGGTAAAGCAAAGCAAGCTGAAGGTGAAGTACGTCACGGTGTTGAAGACGTGAAAGATAACGTCAAGGAGAAGCTTGACTAGAATAGACCCTGGCTGCGGAAATTTTAGGTATCTGATAGAGGGGAACTCTAAAGAAATACCAGATTGTTAAAATTTGCAGCAATGTAAACGCGTATTGTAAAAGCGCGGGTTCAATGAAGTCCGCTTAAGCGGACTTCGCTTTTTAAGAAAGTACTTGAGATTAAGGGCAAATGAGAAAAGGATTAGAAGCCCTGGCTAATCTCTTGCATAAAACTTCAAACAATTTAAACTCAATTAACTTGAACAAACCTTCTATTGAAGTTGGTTTTAAAAATGATTTTTTGGAGGCAATAAAGATGAGTCTGCTTCAGCAGAGCCGTAAAATCTTGGCAGCATGTGTCTTGATTTTAGTCTTAACGTTAACTACCGCTTGTGGCGGTGGTACGTTAACACAAGCTGACCGCACAGTCAATCCCCCAGTCGTTGGTCGGGATGTCGCCTATGGACAATTAGAGCGAGGAGATAGCCCAGCAGCCCAAAGCTTTGGTGACTGGGTTGTGCAAGCATCCAAGGGATTAATTACAGATGCTTTTGTGCGTGACAACAATAAATTAGGCGTTGTCATTTCCTCGAAAGTTCCTCCTAGCGATGTCCGCGCCTTAGCAAAATCACTGGTAGAAGGTTTTCACAAGAACTTCCCCAATCAAGACTTAACAGTTTTGGTATATGCGCCAGACAAAAAACTGATTTTGACAACTCAGTATGATGTGCAAACAAAACAAGTTCAGTACAGCTAATCGCGCTCATTTGCATGAAAAGTTTGAGCGCAGTCAGTTGATTTAAGAATTTTGACGAGAAAAAGGAGATAAGTACAGTGAGTAGCAGCGACCAATATAGACGTCAAATCATGAATGATTTGGCTAAGGGAGATGTTGAATCCCTAGATGATACCACCGCCGCTTCAACAACACAGTACGACAATTTTGACGACTTTGCCCAGCGGTCAACACACGAAGAACGCCGTCAGTTGTTTGGTCGGTCTTTGCATCATGACAACATTCCAGCCAACCAAATGGAGCCAGAATTGCAAAAGGCGATCGCTCAAATTAAACCCAATGAGCGGGATGATGTCGCTCGTGCTTTCTTCAAGCACTTCAAGCAAAGAGGGCTAGATGATCGCCATCTAGAGCAACAACTTGGTCTTTCCACCCATGTTCCTGGTCGGATGAGCGCTGATGATGTCAGCAAACTTGCATCCTTCGCCTACCACAACCATCCCGACATTTTCCGTGAAGTGTTGGCAGAGCAACCAGGTATTATCAAGTTTCTCAGCAATCCTGTTGTAGCAGCAGTTTTAGGAGTTGCTGCAGCTAAATGGTTAGGTAGTCATCACAAGTAAGCGTTGATTGAGTGTTGGTTTCGTAGATTTGTTGGGTGGGCAAGTTGCCCACCTTTTCTATTAATAGCGGTTCTTGTTTAGATACAACACGCTTTGACCCTACCCCGGTTTTGTCTAACGCCAAAACTTCCCCTCCCCTTAACAAGGGGAGGGGATTAAGGGGAGCCAGCGCTGCAGGAGGGTTTCCCTCCGCAGGCGACTGGCGTGTGGGGTAAATCAACGTGGGATAAACAGTCTACGTACTTACCCCCAAATTCACAAAATTTTTACACAAGACTTTAAGTGATGAATTGTGTGTAAACCTTAGAAAATCTAACTTTTGGCAGTAGAAAATATATACTTATAAGATATGTAAATTTAAAGTTTGCGTTAAGACAAAATAAAAGTACTTGATTTTGTTTGTGTAAAGAGTAACACTCTTAACTATAGTTTCTTCAGAATCATTACTGAAAACACCGCTAGCACCTTAAAGCCGAGAATTCGTTAAGAACTGCTGTCATTTTATCTACAAGAGGTGCGACAGGTCGAACATTAGCCTGTTGTAGCGTTTTTTACGTGCAATGATTTTTGAGGTGTTAGCAAATCTCACTCCAGGGTAAATCTACCGCAACCTTTACCTATTTATAGGAGTGAGTTCAATGACTAGATTTCAGGTGAGAAAAAAGTTACGCAAAGCTTGCTCTAAAACAACATTGACTGGATTTTATGTCAGAAAAAAGATGCTGAAGGCTGGTACCGTAGCAACATTTGTTGCTGTGGGAGCAGGAACGCTTGGCACAGGACAGGCACAGGCAGTTACCATCGGAGCAGATGCTTTTGGCTACACAGCCACTGATGAGATACCGTTCACGTTCCAAGATATTTCTACAACAGGTACCGGCGTACTGGCAGGTCAGGACGACGCTTCGGCATCAGCGAACCTGGGTTTCGACTTCAACTTCTATGGCACGAACTATAATAGCGCGTCCTTCAGTACTAACGGACTGATATCGTTTGTAAGTTCCAATAATCAGTTTAGTAACCAAAACTTGACCACAGCTGTCTTTGGGGACAATCCAAGTATCGCCGTTCTGTGGGACGACTGGCAGTTTTTCTCATCAGGCACGGACGCGGTGTACTACCAGACGGTAGGTACAGCAGGCAACCGACAATTTATCACCCAATGGAACCTAGCAAGCGGATTTTTCAGTTCACCAAGCACCGTTTCCTTCCAGTCGGTGCTGTTTGAGGGTAGCAACGATATTGTGTTCTCTTACCAAGATCTTGACTCTGGTGATTTCAGATCCTTTGGCGGGAGTGCAACAGTGGGCATTCGTAATGTCAACGGGCAATCAAATGGTAGAAATCTACAGTGGTCTTTCAATTCACCAGTCATTAGGAACGGGGAGTCAATCTGCTTTAGTACTAGTAATTGTTCCTCTGCTGAACCTGTTCCCGAACCTCTCACTATATTAGGTTCATTAGCAGCCGGCGGCGTCGGTGCAGCTCTACGCCGCAAGTACAAGCAGCAACAAAAAGATACTGCAAAAGTGTAAGAAATTTCACATACAATTAGTTTGAGATGCTAGCGAATCTCACTCCAGGGTAAATCTGCCATCAACCTTTACCTGTATTTAGGAGTGAGTCCAATGACTAGATTTCAGATTAAAAGAAAGTTACGCAAAGCTTGCTCTAAAGCAAAATATGTTGCCGTCGGAGCATTTAGTATAAAGCATGGAAATGCCAGTCACGTGGCTTTCTCTAGCTTTGTCAAGCGTTCAACTATGAAAGTAAGCGCACTCAGTCTGATGGGTATAGCAGGTGTTGTTGTTGCTAGTCCATCTCAAGCCGCAGTTGTCAACGGTGGTTTTGAGACTGGAAAAGTTTAGGCATAAGCAGACATAATCTACATCCTGCAACCATCTCACCACCAACCAGGGGTTTATCACCCCTAGGCGATCGCTACAGCCATCATAATATGAAAGCTTCCCACCTTACTCTAAGCTCACAATTAAAATATCCCCAGTTCTGGCTATTAGCTATAGGCGCAGCCTACATTGCCATTCATTTAACTCTAATTTGGAAAGCGGACAATTCCAGCCTTTTAGGCATGAGTTTTCTATTTTGGGCGGCTATATCTTCTCTAGTTTGGGATAAGCGCCACAGTTTAAATTTAGAAAGCGATATTTTCTCCAGCTTTTTTGGTTTATCACTGATTACGCTTTTACTTATAAAGACTATATCCCTGACAAGTTTTGGTGGGTTCTTGTATATCTCACCAGGAATTTTTGCTTTTGGGCTGGCGCTGATGGCGTCTGGCTTTAAGGGCTTAAAGCAATACACAGGTGAATTGCTTGTCCTGTTTTTTATCACCGTACCCAAAGTATTACCCTCATCGCTAACTGATATATCTCCCTTAACTGCCAAGTTTGCAGGTTTCGCTCTTTGGTACACAGGTTTTCCAGTCGCTCAAAATGGAATTAAAATTAATCTTCCTACTGGAAGCGTAGAAGTTTATTCTGGCTGTTCAGGGATAGAACTTATCTTTCAAATGCTGGGCTTAGCACTACTTTTTCTCTTAATGTTTCCTCAGAATGGAAAGAAAAAAATTCTTGTACCGATAATAGCTGTTAGTTTGGGGTTTATTGTCAACGGGGCACGAGTTGCTTTAATGGCTATCTTGGTAGCACAACGACAGATGGCAGCATTTAACTACTGGCATGAAGGAGATGGTTCCCTATTATTTTCACTGATTGCTGTCTTACTTTTTGGATTATTTTGCTGGTTCTTACTTGGAAGGACTGAATTAAGAAATAAAGACGCTACGGAGTCATCAAAGTGATTTGGAAACAATTCCGCGTACCGCTTTTAGCACTGACTTTTAGTAGCGTCGTCTTGGCCTTGGGAAGTGTACTATTGCTTCCTACAAAAGACAAACGTGCAGTGACTCCGTTTGTGTTCCCTGAACGAGTTCCGTTATCACAGTGGCAACTCAGTATAAGTCCTCCTTTGACAAAGCCAACAAAACAGCATTCCGAACTCCTCGCTCAAAAGCATTATCGGTACATGAAAAATGACTTGTTTCTAGATATCGAAATGCGCTATTTGACCAATGGAGATGGTGAAAGGCTTTTTAGGGAATACACATCTATTTCGTCGTCTGCTAATGTGCGTCAGCGAGAAGGAGTAGGCTACTACGGTCTTGGAGTTGACAAGCAGCGAGCTTATCTAAGTGCCTGTATTAACTCACAAGGCGGCAGTACATTTACTCAAAAACAGTTTGACCAAAATCAGTATTTCTCTGATCTGCAACCTCAACGACTCCTGTCTTGGTTATTGGGTCAGGAAGGTTTCAAAGACAAGCGCTGTCTTTGGGCGCATTTATCAATTCCCTTAAAGAAATCTTCCCCTGAAGCAGCTTACCAAGTTTTAGAAAACGCTTGGTTTTCTTGGTATCAATGGTGGAAACCTCGCTTTCCTAAGTCCTAAAATATCATCATTTTTTCTCTAATATTCTATCAGTAAAATGACAAAATCAAGTGGCGATAAATTCAACCCTATAGTTCAAGAACTACAAGACTTTGCCTTCAGTCAGCAATCCTCCATGACAATAGTACGAGTGCTAGGCTACGGTCTATTGTTATTGGCATTGTTCGACATCATTGTGATGTTTATCCCGCCCAATTTTATGAACCCTGCTTGGGAGTTTCAAACAATTGGGGCGCTAGTTGAAAGGGTACCAGTACCTTTAATTGGGCTAGTCTTAGTATTTTTTGGAGAGCTACATTCACGAACAAAATGGGAAATTCCTATTTTAAAGGTTTTATCTTGGTTGACTTTAGTATTTGGAATATTGTTTTTTCTCCTGATACCTTTAGGACTGACTAACACCATTCGGTTAAATACTCAAAGTACAGCTCAAATTCAAACTGTATCTAGTCAACAAGCTTCTCAGGCTGAACAATTGGAACAGCAGGTGAGTAAAGCCTCACCTGAACAAATAAGTAAGTTTTTGAAGAGCCAAGGTCGCAAAATAGATGGCAAAAGCCCTGATGAATTAAAAAATCAACTTCTATCAGAAGTCTCACAAGCTAAGAAACAGATAAAAACTCAAGCAGAAGCAACTCAGTCCCTTCGAGGTCTAAGCTTGATTAAGACTTCTGCAAAATGGAATCTTGGTGCTTTAGTTGCAGGGACTTTGTTTATCTTGATTTGGAAGGGAACGCGTTGGGCGAGAAACTAACATAAGTATTGTGCTAATACATAAGCTAGGGGCACAGCATGCTGTGCCCCTACTCAGATCTTGCACCCAACAAGAGCCAGAGGCTCTAATATCTCGTTACCAGGTTGAACCTGGTAACGAGGGTTTGGAGCCTCTGACGACTCACTGTTGCAACTCTTGCAAGATCTCAGCCTACAAACTTTTATTGCATTCAACTGAAAACAGGTTTATTTACGCTGTTGCTAGTTGCGGAGTAGGACGCTTGCTGTTGCGAATACCCTCTATTGCTTCAGCATAATCCTTAGCCTTGAACACAGCTGAACCAGCAACGATCGCATTTGCTCCAGCTTCCAAAACCTGCCAGGTATTATTTGCCTTGAGTCCCCCATCCACTTCAATCCAAGGATCAAGACCGCGTTCATCGCATATTTGACGCAGCTTGCGGATTTTTGGCACGACTTCGGGGATAAAGCTTTGACCGCCAAAACCGGGGTTGACGCTCATAATCAACACCAAGTCACACAGCTCCAGGACATACTCAATCAGCTCTAGCGGGCTACCGGGGTTAAGTACCACTCCCGCTTTTTTACCAAGCTCTTTGATTTGCCCTAAGGTGCGATGCAGGTGGGGGGAAGCATTGTGTTCGGCATGAACATAAATGTGATCTGCCCCTGCTTTAGCAAAATCCTCTACGTACTTTTCTGGCTCTACAATCATCAAGTGGACGTCGAGAGGTTTTTGCGTCACTGGACGAATCGCCTCCACAACCAAAGGACCTATTGTAATATTAGGTACAAAACGACCGTCCATTACATCTACATGAATCCAATCTGCACCAGCCTGATCTACAGCACGCACTTCGTCTCCTAGACGACTAAAATCTGCTGATAGGATGGATGGAGCTATTACAATGGGCTTTTTTGATTGCGTTTGGGTCATGGCTCGTGGGTTCTAAGCGTCCTCGTCTGTAAGTATTTTAACAAAACTTGAGCTAGCGCTCATCTGTTAACTGAAACTATGCCGAACAAACAAACTTGGATAATTTGGGGATTCAGTGCTTGTTGCTTAGGTGCGCCGGTACTTGCTGCTGTAGAATCTCCTTTTGGAACCAACGGTATTGATGCTCTGAGACTACACCAACCTCCATATAATTTAATCGGTCGCAAGATTGCTATTGGTCAAGTAGAGATTGGACGTCCGGGTAAGTTCGGGTTGGATAAAGCAGTCTCTAAAAATCGCGCAGTCTCTTTAGCAGGAGCGTTCCTCCGCAATGCACCTGCTAAGTCAAATACGGGTGTTGACCCCCACGCCTACAATGTAGCTAGTATCATGGTCAGTACAGATAAAGGCTTTCGTGGAATTGCCCCAGGAGCAAGCCTGTATTCCTCTGCTGTGGGTGGTGGTAGAAGCTTAGGTCAACCACAGGAGTGTTTGTCCGCGCAACATATAGCGCTACAAAATGGGGGAGATGTCCGCGCGATTAACTTTAGCTTTGGTGAACCTTTAAACCGTGACCCACGACCAGACGCTCTTTTAGATGGTAACGCCTTACTCACTTTATGTATTGACTGGTCTACTCGTGTTCACAATAGTTTATATGTCATTGCAGGCAATCAAGGAAAGGGTGGCATTCCCATACCTACTGACAACTTTAATGGATTGAACGTGGCTTTTTCATCGCGTCGGGGAGGAATTTTTAATAAAGTAGACGTTTCTAATTTGGCTGCTGTGAGTGAACTAATGATGATGCGGCTTGCAGGAAAGGAAATTAATCTTGGTCCGCGTCGTGCGATTGGTCTAGTTGCTCCTGGAAATAACATTCCTTTGCTCAATCCAGATGGGAAAAACAACAAAGTCACAGGTACGAGTTTTGCATCGCCTCAGGTAACGGCTACAGTAGCCTTATTGCAGGAATTCGGTGACAGACAACTGCGGACAAAACAACCCAACTGGAGCATAGATTCTCGCAGACATGAAGTGATGAAAGCTGTACTGCTGAATTCCGCAGACAAAGTCCAAGATTATGGCGATGGTTTGCGTTTAGGAATGACGCGATCGCTGATTGATAAACAAAATAAAGACTGGTTCGCTTCTGATGCATACAAAGACCCAAAAATTCCCTTAGATGCCCAAATGGGAGCTGGTCATTTGAATGCGTTTCGTGCTTACCAACAATTTAGCGCTCTTCAATGGAATCCAGCGCAAACTGTACCAGCTATTGGCTGGGATTATCGCACAGTCAATGCAGAGGAATCTGTAGAATATGAGCTAGCAAAACCCTTAAAGCAGGGGAGTTTTGTTTCTATCTCCTTAGCTTGGGATAGATTAGTAGAACTCAATGACAAGAATAAAAATGGTCAGTTTGATGCAGGAGAAAATTTTCGCGATCGCGGCTTAAACAACCTCAACCTTTATCTAGTCAAAGCTGATGATAATGGAAATGCTAACGCTATATGTTCCTCAATCAGTCAAGTTGATAGTGTAGAACATATTTTCTGTCCCGTTCCTACGACTGGTAATTACAAAATCCGTGTTCAATTTCAAAAGCAGCTCAACCAAGCAACTCAACCCTATGCTTTAGCTTGGTGGACTGTACCCGTGAAGTAGGAGATGAGGGGGATGAGGGGGATGAGGGAGTGAGTGAGGGAGTGAGGGAGTGAGGGAGATGAGGGAGATGAGGGAGATGAGGGAGATGAGGGAGATGAGGGAGTGAGGGAGAATAATTAATTGACTAATGACTAATGACTAATGACTAATGACTAATGACTAATGACGATTAATACTTATTGACTAATCACCCTAAT
This sequence comes from Scytonema sp. PCC 10023, assembly GCF_963920835.1. Classification (NCBI taxonomy): domain Bacteria; kingdom Bacillati; phylum Cyanobacteriota; class Cyanophyceae; order Nostocales; family Scytonemataceae; genus Scytonema; species Scytonema sp. PCC 10023. The sequence goes on along the minus strand of NZ_CAWUDP010000064.1, from coordinate 50,480 downwards.
CACCTGTTACCCAAAGAAAATCAAAAACTGTACAATCACTGTTGCCAAAACTGTAACGGCTCAGAGATCATGTCACCTAAGATGCCATAGTCAAAACACAGACTCTGGCGATAATGGTGGTAACATGAAGCAGAAATTCAGCAATGCTCGGGAAAAGTTCCTGCAAAGACGTTACGGTGTTCGTTTGGGGAGACGTTACGTTTTGGCTGCTGCTAGCGTTGTGCTTATGGGTGTCATAGGATGCTCTCAAGTTAATACTAGCACGAGTGCGTTTGCCCAATCACGTCTACCTCGTTCAGAATCTCCCATATCAAAATCAGCATCAAATCCTGACAGCAAACTTATTGCTGCCAACACCAAATTTGGCTTTAAACTGTTTTCGGAAGTTTTAGAAAAAGACCCAAGCAATAACATTTTTGTTTCACCTTCTAGTGTAGCAATTGCCCTTGCCATGACTTACAACGGTGCGAGTGGCACTACAAAAGAAGCAATGACTAAAACGCTGGAGTTACAGGGGTTGAACTTGGAACAAATTAACTCCTCTTACGCGGCGCTGAAAAAATTACTTGAAAACCCAGACCCAAAAGTGCAACTGACAATTGCTAATTCGCTTTGGGCAAACAAAGACACCAACTTTAAAGCAGATTTCTTGCAAAGAAATAAAGATTTTTACACAGCTAAGGTTACAAATTTAAACTTTAGAGATGCAGCAGCGCCTGACATCATCAATAATTGGGTTAATGAGAATACACGCGGAAAAATTAACAAAATAGTTGAAAAAATCGAACCGGATCAAGTGTTATTTCTCATAAATGCTATCTATTTTAAAGGTAGCTGGACAAATGAATTCGACAAACAGCAAACAGCAGAATACCCATTTTACCTATCGTCAGGTAAGCAGAAACAACACCCAATGATGTCGCAATCAGATGACTATAGATACTATGACAATGAACAATTTCAGGCAGTCAGTTTACCTTATGGTCAAGATGGTAAGATTAGCTTTTATATTTTCTTACCGAAACAGAACTCTAGCCTAAAAAGCTTTTATCAAAACCTCAATGCAGAGAACTGGGAAAATTGGATGACTCAGTTCAGCAAACGCGAGGGATTTGTTCGCTTGCCTCGCTTTAAAATGGACTATGACGTGACGCTGAATAATGCTCTAACAGCTTTAGGTATGGGCGAAGCTTTCAGCGACAAAGCGAATTTTTCGCTCATGGGTAAAAATTTAAAAATGAGCGAGGTCAAGCATAAAACTTTTGTTGAGGTTAATGAAGAAGGTACAGAAGCTGCTGCTGCCACTTCCGTGACAATTGTACCACTGTCAGCTCAAGTACCAACACAAGAGCCATTCCGAATGATTGTTGACCGTCCTTTCTTCTGTGCGATTCGGGATAATCAGACAGGAAGCCTTTTGTTTATGGGTTCAATTGTGGAGCCACAGTCTTAGAAGGATTGACATCAGAACGGTTAGCTTGAACATTTGGAGGCGATGCTTCTCCAGCAACGGGTGCAGCTACCTCAACCGAATGAGCTTCTGAGCGCGTTAGATTATCAACAGCAGTGTTATCAGTTTGGGCGTTATAAGAAGATTCTCCACTGCCTTCAGAAACCACCTCCACGTTATGACTGGAAGCAGAAGGACGTAAAGCACTTAAAGCAGTCTTAATAACAACAGCGGTGGGTACCGCCACAATCACACCCAAAAGCCCACCAACTCTCGCGCCTGTCAAAACCGAGATGAGTGCCCAAACGGGGTTTAAACCCGTAAAATTCCCTAAAATGCGGGGACCAATAATGTTTTCTAGAATTTGCTGAACAATGACGGCGGCAATTAACATTCTTGCTCCCACCCAAACATCTTGCAACGCTACCAGTAAGGTCGTTGTGGCAATACCTACAGTTCCTCCATAGGGAACGAGAGCCATGATGCCAATAGTTAAGCCAAATAGCACACCAAATGGCACTTTCAGCCACAAAAAGGTGGTAATCAGGGCTGACGCCATACAGGTCGCTAAAATCAGTTGGGTGATGAAGAAATTTTGAAAGCTGAGGCGTATTGTTTGAGAAAAAGGCTCGCGGAATTTGCTCGGTAGCCAATCTACCAAACTCTGCCAAAGTTCATCCCCATGCTGTAAGAGAAAGAAAGTCAAGACCATTGTCAAAACAAAGTCCAGGAGGCTGGTGAATGTGACAACCGCCAGATTCAAAACTTGTCCGGCGATCGCCTGCAATTGTCCCTTGACACGGTCATTAATTTGTACTACTAAAGCATCAAGGTTAATCGGTAAGCCAAAGCTTTCTGCTTTCTCGTTGAGCAACATCAACTGCGATCGCCCAGAATCAATTAACTCTGGTATACGAGCCACCAGTTGCTGAGCTTGGGTCAGAGCTAACGGGAAGAGGGTGACACCCAACGCCAGTAAAATCGATAAAGCGAGCAAAAAGACTAAAATAGCAACTTGCTCTCGCTTGGCACCATGACGCACCATCCAACTTACAGGGTAGTTGAGCAGAAACGCTAGCACTGACGCTCCGACTAGAATGACAATTAGCGAGTGAAAGTAATGAAAAATTGCTGAAATCGCCCAACCGTTGAGCACTAGCAGTGGAGCGAACAGAGCGATCGCCAAAAATCGTGCTAGAGGTGTGAGTGTTTGCCACCAGTTTAAGAGCTTGCGTGTTTGCATCTGCCGATTGCGGGATACAACTAAATAAATTCTTTTCTATAGCTTATTATCTCTGACTATATGACTGTGATTCATCCCTCTTGTTTAGGATTACACTTACCCAAATGAAAAATTTTGCTATAGGAACTGGGAACTGGGGATTGACCTTCGGGGAAGAATTTTCTCAATTGGTGATTTCTCATCCCCAACCCCTCATCTCAAGTCAAGCCACTCGTCCTACAAGGCTGCTTTTGTCTTTGATTCCAATCATTGGTTTTTTCCCTTCTCTATGGACGTACCGCCGTCACGGAAGTCGGGAACAACTTGCTGTGAGTCGTCTGTCAATAACTTTAGTATTGACCTGGCTTTTGGGTTACCTCTTGCTAGCGACTGGGGCGGTAACTTCAGAGTTTTTAACACTGCGTCTACTTATCCTTAATAGCTTTCTCACCTCTAGCTACTTTTTAGTTAGTATCTGGTTAATTGTTCGTGTAGCTAAAGGCAAATCAAACCGGTTGCCTCTTGCCAGTCGCTTCGCCTCGATAGTGCTTGGCAAATAACTATGGTAAATCTTAAGGGATCAAGGCAGCTGCCAGTGTTTCTACTTGTATATGCCAAAAAACTACGCATTTTATTCCTAACAATTCTAGTTAAATCTCTTTTGCGATTATCATACTTCAAGAAAACCTCTCCGGATTTGCCAAAAAATAGGAGAATTACTGCAATAAGTGTTTTGGTTAACACTAAAGTGGCAATTTTACCACTGATAATCTAATAGTTAGGTATTATGGGTTAATTTCTCTGTTTCGATAGCAGTGGATTTTCCGGATTTTATTCAGTAAGTGTGAGGAAGTCAGTGACCATTCAAAGAACTTCGGCGCAAGAAAACCATTCCACAAACACTAACAATTTAAGTGATAAAAATGCCAGCAGCCATAAATCTGGACGGTGGTTGTGGTTTTGGGTGGGTATGAGCGGTATTGCAATGGTGTCAGCAACTGCAGGGGCGCTGTTGGCAGTTTCTTTAACAAGTACACCTTTAATGCAAGCTTCTTTAAGTGCAGATGAAGCGGCGGTGTTTGATGGCGATCGCATTTCCGGGAGTGGGCTGCGATTTTCAGAATTAACTCGCCCGGTGAATATCTTAATCATGGGGATGAGCGTACTCCCGTCCGATGTGCGAAACCCTCCCGGTGAAACTAAAAATCTTAGATATCTGCCCCAAGTCAACTCCTTTGATGGTCTTGCTGATGTCATGCTCTTGATCAAATTTGATCCAGAGAAGAAAAAATTAGTCATGCTTTCTATTCCCAGAGATACCCGTATAGAAATAGAGGGACACGGTCTCAAAAAAATTAATTCTGCAAACGTTTTTGGTGGACCAGCTTTGACTGCTAAAACTGTTAGTGACCTGTTGAACGGAGTAGGAATTGATCGCTATATCCGAATTAACGTTTTGGGAGTTGGTAAGCTGATTGATGCTTTGGGTGGAGTCACAGTTTACGTACCCAAAGATATGAAATATCAAGATGATTCTCAGCACCTTTATATTAATTTGAAGAAAGGAAAGCAGCATCTCAATGGCGAGCAAGCGCTGCAACTTCTGCGCTTCCGACATGATGAAAATGGAGACATTGGTCGAATTCAGCGACAGCAAATGGTCATGCGAGCGCTGATGGATCAATCTCTCAACCCAGCGACCCTAACTCAATTGCCCAAAGTTCTTAACGTAGTCAAAGAACATATTGATACTAACTTAACAATTGAAGAGTTATTGGCACTGGCAGGTTTTGGAGTGCGAACAAATCGCTCTAATATGCAAATGTTAATGCTGCCTGGTCGTTTTAGTCAAAAAGGCGAGTTTAATGCTAGCTACTGGTTACCAGAAAAGGAACGCATTAATAGTATGATGGCTCAGCACTTTGAAATGGAAACAGATTCTACACCTCAGGTAATAAATCCAGCTTCTTTGCGAATTGCAATTCAAGACAGCACAGGTAGCGATAAAGCTAATCTCCGACCTTTGATTAGAGCATTAGAAAAATCTGGCTATACTAACGTCTACATAGCTAAAAGCTGGGGTGAACCCTTAGAAGTGACTCATATTGTTGCCCAGCAAGGAGATGGTAGCAGTGCTGAATCAATTCGCAACACTTTAGGAATTGGAGAAGTGCGAGTAGAAAGCACTGGCAATCTCGGATCTGATATTAGTATCCAAGTGGGTAAGGATTGGTTACAACACAGGGAAAACCTTGAAAATCCTGTCCAACCTTAAGCTTGTCTGTCACGAATGTTCTAGCAACACCTTACAGCAGAATTCAGGACTCAGGAGCCAGGAGCAGAAGTAAAATTTGCTCTGTATTTGTGTTCTGTGTTCTGCGTTCTGCGTTCTCCTGTTACGATCAATCTATTTTTGCTTTTGCAAAAAGTTTATTTTACATAACAAATAAGGATACTGAGTTTACACTCCCACGGATCCGGGTATGCCTGCGGCACTCCTGAGGGCAAACACAATCGCGCCGTGGGATTCGTAAGCTGGAGCAAATCAACTTATCTAACTGAGTTGCCCTATTGCGTTCCTGGCTGATTGCTTCCAAATCCAGTCCTGTATAATCAAATTCACCACTTCAGGAGTTTCATCTTGGGGACAATGCCCCACGCCTTCTAAAGGAATAAACTTTTGCACTTGTGGAAAGTTGGCTAACTCTCTACCTAACTCAACTGGTTCCCAAGGATCTGCTGTTCCCCACAAGATCATCGCTGGACAGGTTAGTTCAGGTAAAAGGTCTTCAGCTAAAGGACCTGAGGAATAAGAGGTAAAGGCGAGGAAAACAGCTACAGCCCCTGGATCTCGTGCTGGTGCTGTGAGTATATCTACTAACTCTTCTGTGACTGCTTCAGAATTAGCATAGGCTTGCAGAAGAATTTTTCGTACTGTTTTCGGTTTGGCGACTTGATTAAAAAAGAAGTCGCCAATTGGTTTGACAGATAGTATACGTTGAAGTAAGGGCGCTCCGAAGCGTCGATGCCACGGTAAAGTTCCCCGCTTGCGATCGTGCAATAGCCGCAGAGAACAGTTGAGCAGTGCAACTGCTAATGCGATGTCTGGGTTACTCACTGCTGCTTGCATCACTACAATACAGCCAATGGAGTTAGCAACTAAAAAAGCAGGTTCACCCACGACCTCACGGCAAAAATCTGCCACTTGCTGTCCCCAAGTTTCAATTGTGTAAGCAATTTTCTCACCAGGTTTTGGTTTCGCTGAACTGCCAAACCCAATCAAATCAATAGCATAGACACGGCAGTTATCCGCCAGCACGGGTATATTTTTCCGCCAGTGACACCATGATGCTCCGAAGCCATGCACTAAGATAACGGCTGGTCCGGTGGTTCCTTGGGTTTGGTAGCAAATGGGAAAGCCTTGCCAAATCCAGGTTTTTGTTGAGGTTAATGCTGGAGTGGAAGTAGAGGTCGTCATCGAAGATAGATAATGAGTACAAGGAGTAGATATGCAGCTTTTTGCTGCAGGCATTGCTGTTTTTATTGTTACAGTACTTGATCTTGTAGCAGTACTTAATAATGATTAATAATAAGCTTTAACAGTGAACAGTGAACAGTAAACAGTTATCAGTTAAATACGAGTGGTCGCGCATCCCCCACCAGCCCGCCGTCAGGACTGATAACTGATAACTGATTTAAGGATAGGGAGTCGTATATCTAGTAACGCAAACAGGGTTTGCGTCGTCGTAGTCGTAGTATTAGCATCATCTACTTCGTCATGGGATTTCTCGGCTTTGATGTTGCTCTTACTTATGATAAAGCAGGTGTAGTTATATGACCCATTTCCTACAAAGCAACAACTACCTATCATTGTTGAAGTTGCGAAAACCGACCAAATACCCTTTTATAGGAATTCTCTGTAATAATGCGCTTTCTGCCTTAATTTCTCTAAAAAATAAGCATATTTCATCAAATAAAAACAATTAACGGTCTTTAAAGTCCGAAAATTGCCCAAAACCCAAATTCGATGCAACAAGCAATGAAGTCGATTTTTACAAGGCTGTAGTCAAAATCTGTTGGTGAACGAATGGACAAGGAGAGGACACTTGCGTACCGGGGTTCTCCCGCCCTTGCAAAGTGTCTGTGGACAAGTGGACAAGGAGGACAGGAAAGTCTTTTTGTAACAACCAACTACTTATAACCACGCCTTTGTTACAGAAAAAGTATTTTTGACTATATATTTGACTATTAATTTATCAATCTAGACGGTAGATATCCTAGCTTGGTTCCTGGCGTTGGGACTGCACAACTAAGTTAGAGCATATCAACAAGCCTAGCATTGCTCCTCGTACCCATAACTGGGTACACATTCGCCTTCGAGCAGGGCGCTGCCTTAGAATGGCACAGAGTGCTCGGATGATTGCGATCGCGCTTTTGTCCCGCTAAAGAGCGATGGGCAAACGCGAGTGCGTGTCCGCTTTCCCTCAGCCCCGCCTTTCCTGCGGAACGCTACTTTGTGCCTTCACCCGGTGGGAGCTTACGCGCTTAGCACAAGCCACCTTTAGGAGTTACGGCGATTGTAAAGGTGCCAGTGCCGTAAGCGCAAAGCGCACACTGAGCGCCAAAGGCGCACGCTACGCGAACGTGTTGGCACAAGCCTCCTTTAGGACTTACGCGCGCAGCGTCTGCGCTCTTGAGAAGGCGATCGCCAATTTGTTGAAAGCTCAAGAAATTCATCCCAACGAGACTGAATCAATTGGCACTTCTTTGGTATATAGAAACTAGAGACAGAATGCCACTGTATTGCTATCTTAAATTGGAGGCAATAACAAATTTTTGATAAGCACGTAACTTCATGGGAACAGATTACCGAAGGGTTTTACTTAAAGTGAGTGGTGAAGCCCTCATGGGCAATATGGGTTATGGAATTGATCCACAAGTGGTCAAGGAAATAGCCGAAGAAGTAGCAGAGGTGGTATCAACAGGCGTTCAGATCGCCATCGTCGTTGGAGGCGGAAATATTTTTCGTGGTGTCAAGGCGGCGTCGGCTGGGATGGATCGAGCAACCGCTGACTACATCGGGATGATTGCCACGGTGATGAATGCTATGACATTGCAAGATTCGCTGGAACGAATCGGGGTACAGACGCGGGTACAAACCGCCATCTCTATGCAAGAAGTAGCCGAACCGTATATTCGTCGTCGTGCCATCCGCCACTTAGAAAAAGGGCGGGTGGTTATTTTTGGTGCTGGTTCTGGAAATCCCTTTTTCACCACCGATACGACTGCGGCATTGAGAGCAGCAGAAATTGAAGCTGACGTGATTTTTAAAGCCACTAAGGTAGACGGGGTTTATGATGCTGACCCCCACATCTACCCAGACGCCAAACGTTACAATACCTTAACATACGGGCATGTTTTGGCAAAAGATTTGCGAGTAATGGACAGTACCGCGATAGCCTTGTGTAAGGAGAATAATATCCCTATTCTTATATTTGACTTAACAGTGCGGGGTAACATCCGCCGAGCAGTCATGGGAGAATCGATAGGGACGCTTGTGGGAGGTTCTTGTGAAATTAGCTGAAGCTGAGAGTACGATGCAAAAGACCGTTGAATCGACTCAACGGGCTTTTAACACGATTCGCACTGGTCGCGCTAATGCGAGTTTATTGGATAAGATAACGGTGGACTACTACGGTTCGCCAACGCCGTTGAAATCACTGGCAAACATCACCACGCCAGATTCCACAACGATTCTGATTCAGCCTTATGATCGCAATACTTTAAACCTGATTGAAAAGGCAATTTCCATGTCGGATGTGGGTTTAACCCCAAACAACGATGGTTCCTTAATTCGGCTAAACATTCCGCCGTTGACGAGCGATCGCCGTAAAGAATTAGTCAAAATCGCCGCCAAGTATGCCGAAGAAGGACGCGTTGCCATTCGCAACATCCGCCGCGATGCTTTAGATACGATTCGCAAACTGGAAAAGAATGCCGAAATCTCAGAGGATGAAGCACGCGATCAGCAAGACAAACTGCAAAAATTGACCAACAAGTACACCGCCAGAATAGACGAATTATTGACAGAAAAAGAAAAAGACATCACAACCGTCTAGAAAGAACACGGAAAAATGCTTATCAGGGAGACGCGGTTCTCAACGACAAGGAGACATGAGCATAAGGTGAAAACGACACAAGGACAAGGAGACATACCAGACACGGGGAAATTTTTCACCGAAGACTCTCCGTGTCACCTCGTTTAGTTATCTTCACCTTATCAGCAGTGTCACTACGTCTGGTCTTCTTCGCGTCCAATAGAACCGCGTCAGTGCATCTCATAGCTTTTCCAGCATAGAAATAAATGCTCATGTACTACCTCAAAATATTTTGTAGAGGTAGAAAGTTGCTTTGTGACTACTTGTGGCATAATATAAACTTTTTCAAGCATTAGCTCTGAAACATTTCATTTCCAAAATATTTACTACAAGTTAATGAAGAAAGATAAAGAATTGGTGAGAAAGCTGTTATATTAATCCTATTTGATTTGTGTGAAAGTGCCTGCGCAAGTGCATAAATCGCGTATGCTTAGATTCCCGACTTCTTAAAAAAGTCGGGAATCTTGTTGTTCACGTAGCCGAAGGCAGCCCGTAAGGTTTATGATTTAGGATTGCTATAACAATCCGCGCAGGATTTATGAAAAATCTTAAGTATTGTAGGGTGGGCAGTGCTTACCGTATTTTGCCCACTACATCCGGTTTTGCGTTCGCACTGCCCTCCGCAAGCGTGCCGTTCAAAAATCTGCGGAGGAGTCCTATATAACAGTGAAGCAAATGAATTTATTTTCGTATAAGTTGACAAAAAAGAGACTTTTTATTTGGTAGCAAAAAAACTGTTTAAATAACCAACCATTATGCATATAATATTAATATAAAAACTAATATTCAAATTCTAAAACAGCCGTGCAATTCTCGAATTTTCTTGTTCTGTAGCCTCTGTTGTCCTTTGCACTTCATTTCTCAAAAATCAAATAGGACTGCTATAATACCACCGTAATTAAGAAAAATAAATAAAAAGAGTGATGATACATAGTAATATTTACGGATAAAGCATAGTTTAGAAAGAATAAAGATTTAGACAAGCCAAACCAAGATACATACCATTTTGAACAGCAAACTACGAAAATTCATGAAAGTCTCGTCAGACTGCCGATTTAGAAAGTAAAAACAGAAACTGGACAACTAACAGATACAGGAGCAAAGACAACAGCCATATGTACGACTGTATTATCGTCGGCGCGGGACCAGCTGGTGGAACAGCCGCATATCATTTAGCCAAGCGGGGACGTTCAGTATTAGTCTTAGAAAAAGAAACGCTGCCAAGATATAAACCCTGTGGAGGTGGAGTATCGCCAGCGATCGCCCAATGGTTTGACTTTGACTTTAGCCCTGCAATTTCAAGCAAAGCAGACACAATTCGCTGTACCTGGAACATGGGCGAACCTGTGGAAGCGGAACTAAAAACTCCTGAACCAGTTTGGATGGTTAGGCGCGATGTATTTGACCATTTCCTGATTCAGCAAGCGCAAAAGCAAGGGGCTGAACTCAAAGATAATACAGCAGTCACAAGCATTGAATTTAAAGGTGACTCTTGGCAAGTTAATACAGCAAATGGATCTGTCAGTGGACGTTACTTAATTGCTGCTGATGGTGCAAAAGGACCAATGGCAAAATTCCTAGGCTTCAAAGACCGCAAACGCCTTCTAGCAGCAGCCTTAGAAGCAGAAGCATCAGCCAAAGTGGAGAACGGACACATTGCCCACTTTGAGTTTGGCATGATCAAAAACGGGTATCTGTGGAACTTTCCTAAAGCAGATGGATATTCTATTGGAATTGGCAGATTTTTGGGCGGCGGTGAGGCTCAAGATTTCAAAAGCATTTTGAACGAGTATGGCAGCTTGTTTGGTGTGGATATCAAAATCTGCAAGCAGTATGGTCATGCCTTGTGCTTGTGGAATGGCAATCAAAAGCTGCACACTGAAAATGCGGTTTTAGCTGGGGAAGCTGCTTGTGTTGTTGACCCCTTCACAGCAGAAGGCATTCGCCCCTCAATTTTTAGTGGGATGAAAGCGGCAGAAGCTATTGACCAAGCCTTAAGTGGTGATATCAACGCCTTGGAAAAATACTCCGAGATAATTAACGAACAATGGGGTAGTGATATGGCTTGGGCGCAGAAATTAGCTGGGGCGTTTTACCGCTTCCCCGGTATTGGATATAAAGTGGGTGTGAAGCGCCCCTCATCTGTCCAAATTATGGGCAAACTTTTGTGTGGTGAAGTGCGTTACAGCGAAGTCACTGGTCGGGCGCTCAAGCGGTTAGTTCCTGGTTTTGGTGGATAGTTATTAGTCATTGCGCGATCGCCACTTGAGTTATTTCTCAACCATTCAACCACAGAAATTTTGCTGAATGATTGCTTTCTTAGTTTGGGCGATCGCCCTAGTTTGATGACAAAGCGGGAATCCACACGTTAGTGTTAGCAAAACTAGCACTGCATTCTGGACAGATTATCTGAGGTATGGGCACGGGAACTGATTCCATACTCCTATGGTAAGTGGAAAAACTTAGTAACCTGAGGCAAGAGCTTGTTACAACTTTGAACTAGCTCCGTAGTTAATGGCAAATCCGCAACTGTTCCTTTCAGTAATTTCAGTGCTGTTTTTGCTATCTTCTGCATTGCTCCATCTTCTGGCTTTTGACCTGCTTCAGCAATCGCTTTTACTTGTTCCAAGGCTTCTACTTTGTCCTCGTCACTCAAATTCGTGTCAGCTTCAATAGCAGCTTGGAGTTCTGTCAGCAGTTCCTTAATTCCTGGTTTGTCCGGTTCACCTGAGCCAGCTAACTGATTGATAGTATTGGTAAGACTGGTGCTGATTGCACCTCTTGCAACTCCTGTCATTGATAAATTTTCACCTAGGGCAGCAACACCACCTATATTACCACCGCTAACATTTTGAGAGATTCCACTAGGATTATTAGTCATAGTACCTACCTGTTCAACGTTTGAATAAAAGTTAGGGCGCTGAAGCGCCGATATTATCATATTTTCTAAATGACGGATTGTGTTATCTTTTTCTGCTAATAGTAATTTAATTTCTTGCTCTGGTAAGCTTTTAATGTGATTATAAGTATCAAAATATTCTGCACTCAGTTCTGACTTATCTGCATTTGGCGCAGTCTTAGCACGAAGCAAAAACTTATCTGTGCCAGGTTTCTCCATTGCTACGATTAGAAGTTCTGCGTCTGGATGGTTCTCAGCTAACTGCTTGATGGAAATCGCAATGGCACGGGGGTCAACGCCTTGGTTATGATAAAGGTCGAGTGTGGCAACAATGGCTTTGATAAAATCTCCAAACTCCCCATCAGCAAAAACCTCTTCTCTGTTTTCGGGTTTGCGGAGGGGGTTAGGGTTTTCTTTGGTGGGGAGACGCATATAAACGTATTCACACCGTACCCCATCAAATTGAGTGTTACTGGTAATCGCCCAGTCTTCAATAAAAGCTCCTGTTAAGCAAGCCCCTGTCAAATCAGCTTTATCTAGCAACGCTTGTATGAGCTTTGCACGTGATAAATTGGCATTTTGTAAATTAGCTGCGCCCAAGTCCGCAACGATGAAGCTGGCATCTTCTAGATTGGCATCCTGAAGATTCAAACCCCTTAAATATTTGCGATCATAGTTTCTTTCTCGACCATCTTTTGTGATTACCAATTGCCGCACCTCTGGAGCTTCCAGATATGTGCCATTAATGCGAGCCTGCTCAAGGTTTCTGGCATTAAACCAGCAGGTGCGGGTAAGAATAGCTTTTCTAAAGTCTGTATTCTTAAGAATCGCATCTGTAAAATTGGCATCTGTTAAATTAGCATTACGAAAGCTGGTTCCTCCTAGAACACCTATATACCGTGGTCCAGCTATGGTATTGCTAAAGTTTGCACCTATTAAGTTAGCATGGGTAAAATCAGCACCTCGAATATCGCTGTAGCTAAAGTCAGCATATACAAGGTTTTGTCCCTTAAAAGAACGACCTCGAAGATTTTGTCCAGAATAATCTAGTCTTCCAGAAATATTACTTTGGGGGCTTATACGCTCGGAGCCTAGATTTTTTACTTGATTTGGAGTCCTACGGTTAATCTTTAACCGTTCAGTAGATGTATTTATTCCCTCAAACTCTAGAGAATTTTCTACTTCATTAATCTGACTTTCTTGCTGTGTCTTCAGGTTTTCAAGACTTGCTATCGGTTCGGGAACGAGTAAATTTACTCCTTCACACTGTATAGATCTTTCTTTTCCCAAGGCTTTTTTCAATTGATTAGTAGCACTACTTCTGTCGCCACGTACCCAATCTCTAATACTACGAGTATAAATTAGTAATGGTTCAAATCCTGCCAATGGATCGGCAAAGGTTTCTACAACAGATGCCATCCGAACCCACTCTGCTTTATCCTCCAATTTCAACCCTGCAAGAGTAGATGCTATCTCCCGCGCCACTTCATTAGGTCTTGTATAAGCTAACGCTGTCCACCTTTGAGTCTGAGCAAAATCCCGCATATCCGGATCATGGCTGTCAAGCTGCTGCTGCACATAAGCAAGTAAAAAATCAGACAACTCATTAATCCGCTTTTCAGCAAATCGGGGATTCTCCTTCAACTCCTTCAGCAGAGCATTTCTCACTACCGTATCCATTTCATAGAGTTCATTCCCTACTTCATCACAAAGGCTAGAAAGCAGTAAATCCGCCACCCCCATCCAAGGGATGTTCAGCGCTTCACCGTTGATATCACGTTGAAAATTAGCCCACATCTGGTAAAGCAAATCTGGCGTCAGGGCTAACGGAAAAGCAGCATGGTAAGCCAGATAGAGGTGCGCTTCTCCAAAACGTTCCCCAAAAGTTTTAATACGGCGAGTGGCGACTTCTGGCTTCATTGGCTTTTCTAAACTGAAGTTTTAGACAAAGAATTTTGGAACGGTTGTAAGAAAATTCCTAAAATCTTATCAACTTCTTTAATGTAGTATTCAATAGAATCGATACAGACAGTACTTTGTTCTAAAGTCAAAAACTTCCAGTTGGTTCCAGTTGTAACTGCTCCATAGATAACTTCAATATCATTTCCTGCCCTTTGATTAAAAATCTGAGCAGCAACCATTGTGGCAGCGCATTGCCCCAACCCTGCTATTATATTCTCATTTTTTGCCTCAACCACTGTGACTACTGGAGCACTGATAAAGTACTGCTCACCAGATGCACTGAGAAGAAAGTCACAAAAGCCTGAGAGTCCTTGAGCTGGTTCAACATTAAACTCTATGCCAGAAAATAAGCTGATTCGATAATCCATCTGTCGTCTGACCTCAGACAAGATGGGAGCAATGAGGAACTCGGAACGGGCTTTTTCACTATTGATGGCAGTTGCTAAAGGTAAGTTTTCATCTAGCAAGCGTGTCAGCAAGTCAGATGGCTGTACCCCTGGTACATTCCGAAACAAATTGCGAGTTTCATCCAGAGTTAAGCTCAATGTATTTTTAGCTTTAGCGAGAGTAAAATCACTGTATGCCATCTGTTTCTTGTACTTCTCATTTTTACTCAGTAAATTTTAAGTAGGGTACGTTACGGCTTTGCTATCACGCACCATGTTATGTGGCGGTGCGTTAGGCGCTCCCGTCATGTTTTTCGTTACAAATCATATCGAATATATACGCCTAACACACCCTACAAGAATTTTATTTTTACTTTATAAATGACCTCTTAGCTGTTAGCCCAAACTTTATGCTCAAACTTGAGTCCAAAGCTGTTACTACAACAGCCGATATTCTAATTGTGCATAACTTCCCCGTCCCCGCAACACATCAATTGCCCCATCCAAGCCTTGACGGCTAAACTCAAACATCGGCACTAATCGGGCAACTTCACCCGCTGTTGTCCCAAACCAGCGCTCTTTTGCCATTGGGTTAAGCCATGCAACATAACGCACACGTTGTTTTAGTTGGTCGAGAAATTTTTGGGTCAATTCCAGCCGTTCTATGCTAAAGCCGCCCCGTGCTGCCCCTGCATCACTAAAAATTAATACAGCGGAACGTTCCGGGCGCAGTTGAGCCAAAACATCTGTGACAGCTTCAGCTTTCTGGCGTGTCGGATCTTGGTAGAGATATCGAGTGGGACAATTGTGAAAGTAGTAAATACCAGCCTCTCCCAAACGTCCTCCTCGCTGAGCAGTCTCCGCTAACCGCTGAGACAGCGCATGAAACGGCACCATTGATCCCTTCTGGTCAATCAGCAACAGCAACTCAGTTCGATTTATCCGACGGGGAAGCAAAACAGGTTCCAGCAAAACCCCTTGTTGTACAACTCGGTCAATGGTTGCCTCCACATCTAATTCTGTAGACAAACCTTCCCGCACAAAACGGCGGAGATGTCGCCAGCTTTGTTTCATCTGCCGTCGAGTGACAGGGAAATACTCATCTGATTGAGTGAAGCGATTAACAGTAATATCCTCATCTCGTTGAGTAGTAATCTGTACCGCTTCCGCTACTTGAATTTCATCTTCCACTTGCATCAATTCCGACGAGATGGGCACTGAATCCGACGTAGTTTTGACAGGTTCGGGCGTGGGGGCAGTATCCGAATCAATAGTGGTCGAGTCTGATACAACTGGTTTTTCGGGTAAGGTTGTTGCGGGAGAAGAAACTGGCACAGTGCTGCTTGATTTGGCGATGACCTGTTGAAAGTGGTAGTTAAACAGGTGTTCCTCATCCTGAGATTTCACCCACAAGGTACGGCACAGTTCCGCCAAAGCCTCCTGATCAGTCGTGCCAAAGCCTTCCCGTAACGCACGCAAAAAAATATGGTACTCATTAATACCTAAAGGTAAGCCAGCCTCTCGCAGCCGAGTAAAGAGGTCAAGCAGCGGTAGTTCTTCTTGGGGAGCTTCCATGTTCACATGCCCGATGGCGATCGCGCAGAGGAACCGTCTCCTTGAGGCGATCGCACCTGTTCTCCATATCGCCGATAATCATCCCAACTCTTGAGCAACACCCCCGGATACAACAGTTCTGTCTTCAACTTGGCAAGAATTTCATCATCCTCATGATGGCGGAGAATCCGCACCCAGTCCATCAGTTCGCTAGTGCTGACCTTCTTGCCAGCCTCGCCCTTGTCCCGCCGCATTTCTTCGCGCAGTTCTAAAAAGCGGTAAATAATGGCGTCCACCACATCCAAAGACGAAACTGGGAAGTGTGCCTTAACAATATCAATTAACTGCTGACGCTCAGGGAATTTGACATAGTGAAACAAACAACGGCGTAGAAAGGCGTCGGGTAAGTCTTTCTCATCATTACTGGTAATAAAGACAATAGGCGTGACCTTCGCCTGGATTTTCTTGAAGCGACTGCTCTGTTTTACCTCTGCCACCTCAAACCGTTTCTCATCAAGTTCCAGCAGCAGGTCATTGGGGAAGTCAATGTCAGCCTTATCGATTTCATCAATTAACACAACACTAGGCAAGTCACTGCGAAAAGCACGTCCTAACGGTCCCCACTCTACGTAGCCGTCCGCATTTTTCGCCCGAACTGCGGCTTCATCATCAATTTGCGACGCAGCAAGTTGAGCATCCCGCAACCGTCCAACCGCATCATAAGTATACAGTCCATCGCGTGCCCGACTAGTAGATTTGACGTACCAAGCTTCATAAGGCAAACCCAGTTCGTAAGCCACCGCACGGGCTAATTTTGTCTTGCCACAGCCCGGTTCTCCCTTGAGTAATAAGGGTCGTTCAAGGGTTATAGCCAAATTAACCGCCTCTACCAACTTCTCACTCGGCAGGTAGGGATACAGCAATTGCCCCGTCTGCGGGTCTTGCTCTCCTGGCTTGGGCTGCACCTTGCCCGTGTATTTCAGCCGCTTTCCGTCTACAGTTCTAACCACCTAACCTCTTCCTCCTGCCAGTTACAGCCGCACAAACCAAAAATTTGGGCAAACACATGCTCTGGAACCCCTTCGCTCTTTTCTAAAATCACCTTAACTGTATAGTCAATTTGTTTAGTGACCTTGGTTGGTAATGCATCAATTGCATTTTCCATCCAATTAGCCAATACTTGGTCAGATAGGCGATCTATCATTGGCAACCTGATGGGGATACAGGGTTCCCAAACTGGATCGAGCTCGTCTGCATATTGGATATTCCAGGTGTTGACACAACCCTCATGGTCAACTAAAAACATGAGGAGAAAAAACTCGTTGGTTGGGTAGATTGTCTGTTGAGCTGAGTTTACCAACGGTAGCCAGAATTTTTGGATGAGTTCATGCAGATAGTCTTCATCAATGCAGTCAAAGTCATGAAAAACCAGGATGATGTGCTGGGTTTGCAACTGAGCTACCGCATTCTTAGCAATTTCCTCATGGGATGAGAAGTTTTGTACTCCCATTTGACGACCAAGCTCTCGCCATAGAGCAGCAATGTCTGTTCTCAATGCCCTACGGGAGAGATAAAACTGGATTGGGGGAGTCACAGTACTTTCTGGAATTGCGTGTAACAAGCGCTTAAGCAGAAAGATTTGACCGTGTTCCGGTGAGCCATGAACCAAAAAAGCTCCTATTCGTTTTTCTTCAATAAATTCTCGGAACAGCCGCACCTGCTGGACATAATTCAGGCGAAACAGTTCACTGTGTATTCGCTCATTATCTAAAGACCTTTCAATAGTTTGAATTTGTTTAAGGAGGCGATCGCGCTCAGCCTCAACCCGCTCAATCTCCTTTTCTAGCTGATAAGCTACTAAAGTACCTGCCTGGATAGCAGAATCAGCCCGCAAACGTCGTATCTTTTCGCTGAGCAGATCGTACTGCTGCTGAAGTTCTTTGTGTCTTTGCTGTAAATGCCGAACTGAGGACATCAATAATAATAAATTATCTTAAACCAACGCTCACCCTACTTTTATTTATTAGAGCTTTGACGGATGACATCTCTATTCAGCCCCAGCTTTCTAAATTACTGCAACGCCTGTTCAATCTCATCCAACTCATCACCAAGACGCGCTAGTTGAGCTTCTTCATCCAAAAGCTGCTTTTCTAATTGGAACTTAACAGCCGTACCAGCCTCAATAGCCAGAGCATCCCGCATTCGCTTCACTTTCTCGCTACGGAGATCCCATTCTGCCTGGAGTGTGTCTCGTTTTTGCGCTAATCGTCGCTTTTGTCCAGCAGTCAAGCCACTGGTAGTCGAGTTAACCTCAGTCACTGCTATTTCTCCAGGTAAAAATTTACTTCCACCTGCGTAGTAGCAAAGTGGAAAATTATCACCCAAATCAAGCACTTTGTTAACAAACGGATGCTGTGGTCCCGAAGCTCGCTTGGGTACTTCCTCAAACAAATAAATCATAACGTCAAGAATACGAGCATAGCCATCTTTATTCTCTTTATTCACGGTTGCTTTGCCTTGTAAAGCTTCTAACAAGCAAACCGTAAAAGCACTGTAGGGCTGACCTGTGTAGGAATATTCGTCTTCCCGCGATGAAGCAACGACAACTCGACCAGTTCCTGTTCCCAGCATATTTAACAGGTCAGGTGGTACAGGTGATTTGATAAAAGTTTCTTCAGCTTCTTTAAGAGCAGGTACTCCTCCTGCATGACAACAATCGAGCAAAACGACGAGCTTACGTGCTCTAATTGCTTCAATTTTTTGGGTAAACTCCAATCCTAATATGGCGGTGTCTACACGTTGGCTGGGATCGTAGCCATAAGGCACTAAGAAGTATTCATTTGTACGCTTAATCCGTCCACCATGACCAGAGTAGTAAATAATTACTGTTGCATCAGGATTTTGGTTTACCTGTTCGATAAGCTGATCGAAAGCCGTGAGAATTTCTTGCCGAGTAGCAGAAGTCTCGGTTAGCAAGTTGACCTGGTTTGGTGGATAGGCAGCTCGATTAGGGTTAATTAAAACATCTCGTAGGGCAGTAGCATCTTTGACGGTGATGGGTAAATCAGCACCAACACCGATGAGTAATGCATAACCATGAGCAAAAGTTTGATTTGTCACGCCCTATCCTCTTGACTTATTGAAAGTGCTTGGTGACATCCCTTTTGAGGAGAGATACACTAATCTACCAAGCCAAGTCAAGACATCCCAGATTTTTTCGGCAAATATTTGGGAAACCAAGATGTTCTGAGTTGTTTACCTCACTCTGTGACTACCGCTTTTTTTTGCGCCTTTGTCAATGGGCGAAATTAAATATTCCCAGAAAAAACCCAAAAAATCCCTACAGTGAACAGTAAACAAACAATTCCCGCTACACCAGCAAGGGGTTTTTTATTCTTACCTGTCACCCAGTCTGAGACTTTACCTGTGTAATCAATCAGCTGCGCTGTGTCTAAAGTGGCGATCGCCCACACCCATCCAGCATGCAGTCCCCAAGCTAAGCCGAGACTCCCCCCATCGACAAAGCGTGCTAGTACCAACACCATTCCCATAAACCAAAGCCCAGGTAATTGTGGTGTCGTTTCTCGTTGCTCCCAAACCAAGTGTAGCAACGCAAAAATCGAGCTAGAAATGAGCGCTGCTATCCAAACAGAGTTATCCTTATTAAGTTCAGTAAACAGAAAACCCCGAAAAACTAACTCTTCAATACCACCTACAAATAACGCCACTAATAAAATAGGTAACAAGATAGGTCGCACAAGCTTGAAATTCGACCATTGAAAAGAGCACCATCCCAGCCACAATTGCCCAGAAAACACTACTGCGATGCTCAACACTCCTAAGGCTAAACCGAACCCCAAAGAATATAGAGTTGAAATGTTGCTGGGTAAGCCGTAATCTGAGAAAGGTGTATTGGTTAGCCAACTAGCTCCCCATAAAATAAAAGGTGCTAACAGGTAGAGAGATACCACTAAAGGTAACTTTTGTTCTGGCTGCAAACCTTTAGAGAGTTGCCACTTTAGGGCAAATGCTATGAGTGCTGCTATAGGCAACCAGCAACCCACCCAAACAATAAAAAAAGCTATCACAACAAACAGTACTGGTGCATCTTTTAAAGATGACAGTAACAAGTCGGGTGATAGCTCAAATAACGCTATAAAATCAGCGAAAAAAACACGATACACTTCTTGCATAATAATTTTTGGCTTGGCAAGAAAAATTTTTCTTGATTTAGAGCAGTTTTCAAACAGGAATAGCAATGTTATCCTGCTTTTGCAACTGCCTTAAGTATGATTTATGAATAGCTTTTCTTTATTCTCAATCAAGCCTTTGCCAAAGTGCTTAAATTCTGCAATAAGTCTGATCGTATTTTTAAGTTGCAACAAATTTTAAAGCTTTCTGTGTAGCTGTAGAGACAAGTTATAAAACTTTTGCCTTAAACTTGTCTCTACTATAAGAAAACTTTACTCGTCGTCTTCTTCGTCTTCGTCTTCTAGATCTTCGTCTTCGAGGTCTTCATCCTCATAGATTTCTGCATCTTCATCATGCTGGAGTAGCTTTTTATCACTATCAACTTGAATTAAGTGAATATGCTTGTATCCCAGCTTAATTTCAAACTCATCACCCGGCTTTAAGCCCATAGCTTTGGTGTAAGTCGCGCCAATAACAATTTGACCGTTTTGGTGTACGCTTACCCTGTAAGTCGGTTCACGTCCACGACCATCTTTAGGTGCTTCTGGACTTAGAGGAATTCCTCTAGCCGACAGCAAAGCATCATAAAAATCAGTAAGATTGACACGAACTTGGTTATTTTTAGTAACTGTATAATAACCACACTGCTTTGCTCTTTCTCGCCGTGGTAAATTAGAAAGTTCTTTTACTTTCGCTAGCAGTGCTTTTCCAGTTAGTGGTGCGGTGGCAGTTTCAGTCATTACGCTTCAAATATCCTCACTTTCTCCAAACTAATAAACAAGCCGTCTTTTGGCAATTCTTGGCTTCTTGACATTTGCACAAAGTTACCTAAGACCCTAGAATGAAGGGCTAATTCCTCCATACACAAGAGCCACAAGAGAATCTCTTATGGTTGCCCACAACAGATTAAGGTATAGTTGTCACAGGCATTAATTTTGCTAATTTTACGGCATTTTTAACCATTATTTGCCATCTGAAATGAGATAATTCTCTTTTTTGGCACTACAGAGTGGTACAACTTTGAGCAACCTTTACAAATGGCGGAGGCAAAACGTGCAGAGGATTTTCATCCCGCTTTTGTGCCGTTAAGTTCTACCACTAGAAACAAGTCGTAGACTCAACAAATTGCAGGCTTTTTACTTTCCTAGCTCTGTCTTTATTAACCTTGAGTCGTGTGGTTTTGCCCACTGATACTCAAGAAGCATAAGACAGCATAGTATTTTCATAGGGTTGTGCCGACATACAACCTTTTCTCCTGCCAGTAGAGACCAGAAATTTCTTGCCTCTACTTAATTACAAAGAAACAAAGCAGTAACAGCCGCCCTTACACGGCGATTGATACTGGTTTTGTTGCCTCATAATTTTATATTAAATAGTAGCATGGTTTAATAATAGCAAAATTGCTGTTTAATTTTGAATTAAACTTGCTGATACACTTTTATGTAAATCCCTATCCTTGGGATGAGTATTACCGTCGGGATTTTATAAAAATTCATTTAATTTAGACAACCAGTTTTAAGGAGTGAGTTACAACCAAGAGTTTCTTGATTAAGAGGTCAAGATGTTCATTAATCGCTTTAACAATTCTATATAACCAAAAAATTGGCGCTTCACGACTGCCATACGCGATTTTTTCAATCAGTGGGTCTTTCACTCGTATTGACATCAAGATACAGTTATAACCTAAGGAGCATTCAATTTGAAGATTTTCAGTTAAAGGATGAACTTAAGCCCCATTTCCCCTGTGCCTCTCTCTTACTCGCCTTCTCCATGAACCCAAACACATGAATGAATTGTCAAGCAGCGATTATTTTTTTTTTAGCTGAATGTGTTGACACATTTGGTGCCAAACCCATTACGTGCTGATACAACTCAGATTTTCATGATTATCCTTAAAATAGAATGAGTCGTTTAATCATCAGCCTATTAACAGCTACCTTAGAATTAAGGGCAGCAAGAATATAGCTCACTTGTTGGTGGGCGACCGATGTGTGGGAAAAATTTTATAGATACGTATAGCAATTTCAAGACTTTGGTAGGTAACAATGGAAGTTCTTTTTAAGGTCATACGACAGCAACAAAATTCCTCCCCGGTTGTGCAAACTTACGTTTTGGATACTGAAGCAGGGAATACAATTCTGGATTGTCTTAATCGTATTAAGTGGGAGCAAGACGGAACATTGGCGTTTCGCAAAAATTGCCGCAACACAATTTGTGGTAGCTGCGCGATGCGAATCAATGGGCGTTCAGCTTTGGCTTGTAAGGAAAATGTTGGCAGTGAAATTGCCAAATTACAACAGACCGAAATAACCGGAGGTCATGCAAATGTCATTCCAGAAATAACGATCGCACCACTTGGCAATATGCCTGTGGTCAAAGATTTAGTCGTGGATATGAGCAGTTTTTGGAACAATCTTGAGAGGGTTGCTCCTTATGTGAGTACAGCAGGGCGTAGCGTCCCAGAACGGGAATTTTTACAAACACCCGAAGAGCGATCGCGCCTTGATGAAAGCGGTAATTGTATCATGTGTGGAGCTTGTTACTCTGAGTGCAATGCTCGTGAAGTTGACCCAGACTTTGTTGGTCCCCACGCCCTTGCCAAAGCTTACCGCATGGTAGCAGACTCTCGTGATAGCCAAACCGAAAGTCGTTTAGAAGAATATAACGAAGGCACAAAAGGAGTTTGGGGTTGTACCCGTTGTTTTTACTGTAATTCTGTATGTCCAATGGGTGTTGCCCCATTAGAGCAAATCACCAAAATCAAGCAGGAAATTCTTGATCACAAACAAGCAAGCGACAGCCGTTCAATTCGCCATCGCAAAGTATTAATAGACTTAGTCAAAGAAGGCGGCTGGATTGATGAGCGTCAATTTGGCTTACAAGTCGTTGGAAACTACTTTAAAGACCTCAAAGGATTGCTCAGTATTGTTCCCCTTGGGTTGCGAATGCTAGCCCGAAGTAAATTCCCACTTTCGTTTGAACCTTCACAAGGAACTCAACAAGTGCGATCGCTCATTGAAGCCGTTCAGCAACAAGAGAATAAAGTCTAGGAGTACAGACACAAGTGATTATTGAGGGAACCAGGAGAACTCAAGAGCCGGGAATTTCTCCCTCATCCCCCTCATCTCCCTCATCTTCCCCGACTCCCAAGACCGTATGGGAAGTGCATGTTCATTCCTCAAAGATCCCCCCTAACCCCCCTTAGTAAAGGGGGGAAAATAGCCCCTCTTCTTAGAGGATGTTTGAGAAGTCATATTTGTTACGCGAAGTATTTTATATCCCCCTAAATCCCCCTTAAAAAGGGGGACTTTGAAAGGCTTTTTGCCCCCCTTTTTTAGGGCAGGGCTGTTTCATTTCACAAGGGATAACAGTTTGTCAATATCATTAGATATAAATCGTTGAGCAGAGGTAATGGAAGAATAACCATTTCGGCGTAACACATTCAGGGCGATCGTTCGCATTACCGATAGATTCGCAGGAGCATTACCCTTGCGTATGGTCGAGTTGTCTTCCTCAAAAACCACATCTTTAACCCAATGGAGACGATTCTCAATTCCCCAATGCGTCCGAATTCACGATCGCGAAATCAACTGCCGAATGTACCAGGCTACTAATGTAGTATGTAACTTGATGATATGCTTTCCCTGCACGAGTACCAATTCGTTCAATCTTAATTAACTTTTTTCAGCCCAGCCCATTCCTGACTAATGCCAGTTAAATCATTAAAAACTTGCACCGTTCGTGTTGTAGCTCGGTTTCGAGTTCTTTCGTTGCTGATATAGCGACTTGTTGGTTTGGCATTATCTGTATTACACCGAATTTGGCGATGCAAGTTTTTTTGGTTAGCTTTAACGGCGATTGCGCGGAGCGCACTGCCCCTTGGGCAATCGCGTAGTCATTGCCACCATCAATAATTAACTTGCAAGTTTTTTTTGGCAATGTAGAGCGTCCAAACTAAAAACAGCACCTTTGATATCCAGTACTGCAATCAAGTTTTGTACTGTGGTAATTTCGCTACCTTTCTTATTCTCTAATTTGTCCATACCTAAAACTAACCCTTTTTTGCCTGCAAATACCGAGACAATACTCACAAAATTTTGATACTCGCTTTTATAGTCTTGCACTGTTCCTTTAATGCTTTTACCATCAATTCCACACCACTCGGATGTCTCCAAATAAACATAGTTTTGTGCCCATTGATTGAACGTTGCGGCAAGTGTGTCAAAATCGACTCCCATCAAAATGCGCCGTATTGTTGAATAAGATGGCACACCATGTTTTTGTGTGCCAAATGTTTCAATCAATACACGACGATGACGCTTTACAAAGTCTCCCCATGCACGATATCCAACATACCCGCTCATAGTTCCCATAATTACAAAGAGCAAAACTAACCACAGAGGATGTCTTTGTCCATCTTTCGTGCGAAAGTCCTTAACCTGCCGCAGTTGTTCAATTAAATTTGCACCCATTACTTTCACTCCCTCGACACTTGTAATTTTACGTCTTTTAGGGAATGAAACAGCCCTGCTTTTTTAGGGGGGTTGCGGGGATCAAGTCTTATCCGAACCGTATTGCCCTGATCTCCCTTAACGGGGGTCTTGAGGTACATTCAGCGGTTGTCCAGAACGGTTATAAACGAAAATATCCCATTGTCCATTCACGCTAGACTCAAAAGCAATCCTACTGCCATCAGCACTAATTGTTGGATTACGGACTTCTGCTTGCAGGTTAGCAGTCAAATTTCTTAATTGACGTGTTTCTCTCTCGTAAAGGAAAATAGCTGAGCGACCCTGACGACTACCAACAAACACGATAGAACGACCATTTTCAGAAACAGCAGGATGAGAAGCAACAGTATCAAAAGAATTTAAACCAGGCAAATCTACCAAAGTACGAGTGACCGTATCAAACATATAGATATCTTGGCTCCCTCGTCGGTCACTCGCAAAAACAATATATCTTCTTGAAATTTGGGGATCTAATTCCGAAGCAGAACTATTCAGACTTAGACCCCCCGGATCATATCCATAATTGACTAGGCGCGGGTACCCAGCACAGCCACCTAACAAACTAGCCAAGGCAAATATAGGTAGAAAAATAAAGCGTTTCGTCATTAGTCATTAGTCATTAGTCATTAGTTCTTCCTCTGCTCCCTCACTCCCTCATCCCCCTCATCTCCCTCATCCCCCTCACTCCCTCACTCCCTCACTCCCTCATCCCTCCTCACGGGGGTTCACCCACTGCTGCGCCGTTGGGAATATCTAACTCAATATTCGGTCCCCGGTCTAAAACTTCAATATCCCACTGACCACGGCTAGCAGTTTCAAAAACAACATAACGTCCATTTGGGCTAATATTGGGATTTCTTACCCAAGCAGGATAAATGGGGGTAAGGATTTGTGACTGTTGCGTAGCGCGATCGTAAAGCGCCACAACTGGTCTACCTTGGTCGCTGGTGATATAAGCAATATAACGTCCGGTGTAGCTGAGGCTAGGGCTTTCGGCAATTGTCTCTGGTCGGTTTAAGCCAGGTGTCGCAATAAACTGCTGCTGTTCCAAGTCATACAGTAGCACTAGATGACTACCATTACGATTAGATACAAACGCTAAAAAACGACCATTCCCACTCAAGGCTGCTTGCTGCTCTGTGTAGCGGCTGTTGAGGGAAGTAGGTCCAATTGGGATGTCGCTGTAGCTACAAGATACAAGTAAACTTGCCAATGTAAGACTAAGACCCCAAGGAATTTGTCTTTGGAGCCAGAAACTAGGTGTAATTTTTTTCACCTGAACTTTTTCCGTCGCCGCTTTCCCCTCCTCCACCTCAGCTTATTTACAAATCATCATCAAAATTTGATGAACTATCTTGATCCTTACCCGGACGCTCTAAGCGGTCTAATGGTTTGTAGTCCACATATTCAGTAGAAATCACCTCATCATCGTCGCGCTCTTTTCTCGGAGTTGATTCAGTGGGTGGACGGCGTTTTCTTGGTCTAGGAGTAACATCCTCATCGCGCGTTTCTGGACGCACTGGTCCATTATTCCCACGACGTGAAGGTCGTCTTTCTTCGGTAGTTGAGCTATCCCACTCATCAACTGGTCTGGTGGAAGCACCCCAATTCTCATCTTCAAAACTTTCAGAAGGACGTACAGAACGCCCAGAAGTACGGCGACGGGGTTTGTCAGTTTTGTCGCTTGTTGTCAGCCTTTCGCTACCATTGCGACGTTCTGGACGACGCGGGGGTTCATCTTCGTAGTAATCATCCCGAGATGAACGGTTATCCCTGCTACCGGAAATTCGACCACGTACCGGGCGCTCATCGTAATCATCATCATAAGGCAATGGTTCTAACTCAGCGTCTACCTGTGCCTTATACTTCTTGTTATACCTATAGTTGTCGCTGACCTCTCGTTCGTCATCCACAATAGGCGTGTTGCGCTTGGCTTGCTGAGTGGCTATACCGCGCAGACGAATACTTTCAACCGCAAAAAATATAGTTGAGCCTGCCAAAAGCAACTGACCAAATTGTAGAATTGGGTCAAGACGCCAACCTTGGAACACGAGAATGAAGCCGCACAGTAAGCCCACAGCGGCAAAAAAGATATCTTGATCGCGTGAGAGCTCTGGACGCACAGTTCGGAGAAAATAGAGTGCTGCCCCAGCCACAGCCAAGAAAATTCCTAGGATACTGGCTGAGTTTGCCCCAAAATTTACCTGAGCCAGAACACTGGCTGAGTTCAGCCCAAATATTAGCATTGTTGTTTACCCAATATTAGAATCTATGTTAGCGAGTTAGAATTTAAATCTCTACTGTAATCAGACACAATATACTTTAAAGACGCGAAGTTGCCTAACTCCACGTAGACGCCCGTAGGGCGGCTTCTCATGAGGGTTGAGCAACGCTTACGCGTCTTTACATTATGACCTAAAGCTAACAAGCCTGTGTGTGTCGGTTTAGTATAAATATACTTCTGTGATGAATTGCTCAGAGTCAGCAACCATCGCAATTCAGTGACACAAACCGAGTTTTAAGAGTAGAGAAGCTGCAAACAGCGCTTCTCTACACAACTCTTATTAACGTTGGATTTTATCTTTCTGGCTGACAAAAATCAATCCTACTGTTGCGGGGATAACGACAATTGCTGTTCCCCAAACCAGACTCCAAAGAAAATTTGCTAAAGAGGGCGTCATAGATTTCAACCTTTTTTTACACACTTACACACTTTATAACAATTCTAATGGTCTATTCGACCCTTGAAAAGCCATTTATGGCAGTGGGTACTGGTTCAGGGTTAGTGTTACTTTGACAACGAAACAACGAAACAACTAACAACTGACAACCAGTATTCCCTATTCTTTTTTGTGTAGCAGGCTTTGGTTACAATTAGAGAAAGGCTTTACAGAAATTAAAGTAAATTTTATTCTCTGTCTGCTTTATTCACACAGAAAGTCAAGCTGAAATCATGACTGGTGCTAACCTTGCCGCTTGGATTCTCGGTCCAGTGTTGGGACTGATGACATTTTTGTTTATTTTCCGGATTATTTTAACTTGGTATCCCCAAGTTGATTTGAATCGTTTGCCTTTTAATCTCGTAGCTTGGCCTACTGAACCGTTTCTAGTGCCGTTGCGAAAAATAGTACCACCTATAGGCGGGGTGGACATTACCCCAATCATTTGGGTTGGTATCTTCAGTCTTTTACGGGAAATTCTCCTAGGTCAGCAAGGACTGCTGACCATGCTGTCTCGTGTTTAGTAGAGTTTAGGGATTAGGGATTGGGAATTGGGGTAAGGTGCGAGTATTGCTTAGTTCTCAGTCCCGAATCCCCGATGCTACTGCACTAGAGTTTTCATCTCCTGTACGAAATTAGTGTAGACTTTACCCTGCAAAAACTGCGGGTGTTCCATAATCTTTTGATGAAATCCAATAGTCGTGGGTAGTCCCGTGATGGCACATTCTCGCAGTGCTCGTTTCATGCGGTTAATAGCAGTGGCGCGGTCTGGTCCCCAAACGATTAATTTACCGATGAGTGAGTCGTAGTAAGGCGGAATTTGGTAATCGGTGTAAACATGGGAGTCGATGCGGACTCCGGGACCTCCAGGGGGGAGATAACCACTGATACGTCCAGCGGAGGGTCGAAAGTCATTGTCAGGATCTTCTGCATTAATACGGCATTCGATCGCATGACCTCGCAAGACGACTTGGTCTTGTGTCAGCTTGAGTTTTTCCCCTTGGGCAATAAGGATTTGTTCGGCAACCAAATCTATCCCAGTAATCATTTCTGTCACGGGATGCTCGACTTGAATCCGGGTGTTCATTTCCATAAAGTAGAATTGACCGGATTTATCCAAGAGAAACTCAATGGTACCTGCCCCACTGTAGTTGATAAACTGGGCTGCTTTGACGGCAGCTTGTCCCATTTTCTCTCGCAAGTCTGGGTCTAAAGCCGGGCTAGGGGCTTCTTCTAGAAGTTTCTGGTTGCGGCGTTGAATAGAACAATCCCGTTCCCCTAAGTGGATAACGTTTCCGTAGTTATCAGCCAAGATTTGAAATTCGATATGGCGGGGACGCTCAATAAATTTTTCCAGATAAACCCCAGAATTACCAAATGCAGCTCCCGCTTCACCTTGAGCCGCTTGGAAGGATTTGACGAACTCGTTTTCAGAACGGACTAAGCGCATACCCCGCCCGCCACCACCAGCTGTGGCTTTAACCATCACTGGGTAGCCAATTTTTTGGGCGATCGCCAAACCTTCTTGCTCCGATTCTACCAACCCATCGCTACCTGGTACCGTCGGAACCCCAGCTTTTTGCATGGTTTCTTTGGCAGTAGATTTATCCCCCATTAGCCGAATGGCTTCCGGAGATGGACCGATAAAAGCAATATGATGGTCAGCACAGATTTCTGCAAACCGAGCATTTTCTGCCAAAAAGCCATATCCAGGATGAATGGCGCTGGCATTACGTGTCAATGCCGCTGCAATAATATTGGGAATATTCAAATAACTTTTACTGCTAGCAGCTTCGCCAATGCAAACCGCTTCATCAGCAAGTTGGACGTGCAGAGCATTACGGTCAACGGTGGAATGTACCGCAACCGTTGCAATCCCCATTTCTTCACAGGCGCGGAGAATGCGAAGCGCGATTTCTCCCCTATTAGCAATTAATATTTTGTCAAACTTCATCTTCTAGCTTTGATATCAGTCCAGTAGATTGACATTTTCTACCGTCAAAATTGAAATTACGCAGAGCCTCATTTCAAATTCTGACTGGCTCCCAACACTCTTCCTAAATATAAGGAAGGATTTCGCTGCTTGCCTCTACAGGTATTAACTACACTAGCAGCAGCAATGTTGCTAGTCCGGAGTTAGTTTCCCGACTTTGGCATTTTCATGCATACCGTGCGCTTCACGATAGACCTAATTTCCTTTGCACCTGCGAATCGCACCTGCAAAGGAAATTGGCTATACCCCTTTTTAATATCACGTGTGGAGCGACTACATTTGTGTCCGTCGAGTATACCCATTATTTTTTGTTGTGAATTCCTGCACTTAATTTTTCTGTAACTTGGGTATCAGTTACTATAATTTTTTCTGTTATGCTATATTTTATATTCAGGGAAACCTTGCGGATGTGGCGGAATTGGTATACGCGCACGTTTGAGGGGCGTGTGGCTTTGCCTTGCGAGTTCGAGTCTCGCCATCCGCATTTTTTAATGATGAGTCCTAAGTACCAAGTGATTAGTAGGATTTCACAAATTCAGGCAAGATGACTCACATCAAATTGTCTGTCACTTAGGGCTTGGGACTTAGCGCTCAGAACTTTCTTTCGCACTTAGAGCTTCAGTTGTGCTTTTATAGAGATAAATGAAGTTTTGTAAAGAACCTTGACTGCGACTTTTACGCCGACAAACAACTTAACATTACCTACGGGATGGCATCGCCTGAGTCCGATTTGGCAAGGTGGGGAGGAAGTCATTCAACAAGGTTTGCCACACACTCAGCTGGCACCGACTTGGCAATTACTGCTCTTAGGTGACGGTTCCCCAACAAGGCACTTACAACTGCTGACAGGCGAGCCTACAGAAGTGGATGTCATTGATATGTCATTGATTGGCTTGGACTTGGATAGTGCGCCTGAACTGATCCAAGCAGTACCAGGACCACGACTGCGGCGACAGGTGTGGTTGCGTACCGCCTCTGGGCAACGATTGGCGTATGCCACTTCATGGTGGGAAGCTTCTCATGTAGATGAGTATTTGCAAAACCGTTCATTACCTATTTGGGCAAGTTTAGCTCGTCTGCGTACAGAGCTGTATCGGGATGTTCAGGGGATTTACTACGGCGAATCGAATGCTTTAGAGTCAGGCTTTGATGAGACTGGACCTTTTTGGGGTCGCCACTACTTGTTTTGGCATCATGGACAGCCGCTGACGTTAATTTACGAGGTTTTTTCGCCGTATTTAACAAAATATCTCGGACCCATGCAGCTAAGTTCTACCAATGGTAAGGTTTAGTCCCAAATTTCCGAACTCAGAAGGTCTGTGAGGCTATATTTTCAAGACCGCTTCTGAGTTCTAAATTTTTTACCGTCAAGAAGAGTTTTTGTATAAGGGATTACCAAAAAATAAATTATCCATTATGTAGGGGGGCTTCCGGCGCACGACAGTTGAGGTTTTACATGCAGGACTTGCATTGCGGCGTAACCCACCATTGTTTCTGTCACTACAAATTGGAGATTTTTTTAATTGGAAGTCCCTAGATAAAATATTTTTAAACTTTTATTAACTAATTTTAGATTTCAAATAAAAAATGATTGTTTACATTCTCAATGCCGTGCTTGAGGAATCAGAGTAAAGCATTGCATAATGTAAAGATTTACCCTATGTTAAAAAAAATGTACTTAGGTTGTCTGTGCTATGATCCTGTATTGAGAAAGTTTTGTTAATTTTAGCTACATTTCAACCATCATTTTAAAAGAGCTTACGTAGTAGCAAACTTAGAAAAAGTGGTAGGTTAATTACCGAAAGGCGTCTCAGTCTAGGGTAAAGAAAAAAATGTAAAAAGCAACCCGCTAAGATCAGGAAACCTTTTGGTTAATGCCAACAAGCAATTATGATGCACGCAAGTATGAGGTATTGGTTTCAATGGCACTGCCCGTTGTGTCTAATTCGATGAGGAAAAGAAAGAAACCGTCTCTGGTACTGACGCTCTCGTTCACTGGGTTATTGATTGGTGCCGGGAGTGCGCTTTACTGGGTGTTAACTCAGGGAAATCTATTTTCTAGAGATTTACTACCAGGTGCCAATATTATTCCCCAAAATGCCCTAGTTGCAGTTTCCCTAACTACCGATCCAGGACAATGGGAGAAATTACGAGAGTTTGGGACAAAAGAAACTCAAAGCTTACTCGATAAAAATTTAGTGCAGTTGCGCGATCGCTTTTTGACGAATCATGGCTATGACTTCCAGAAAGATATCAGTCCTTGGGTTGGCGATCAAGTCACAATCGCAATTGTTGCCCCAAACGCGAGTAAAACCACATCAAAACCTGTTGCTACCGATGGAGAAGCGACAACCAACGAGCAGTCGATGGTGATGATTCTGCCAGTGAAAAATTTACAAAGAGCCAGCAGCATCTTGGCACAACCGAAAGCAGTTAAAGATGGCAAATGGATTGACCGCACCTATGAAAATATTCCCATCAAAGAAACTCAAGGACAAGTAGGAGAAAAATTCTCAGCAGCCCTACTAGATGGGCGTTTTTTAGTTGTCACCGATAATCCCAAAACGACAGAACAAGCGATTGACGCCTATAAAGGTAAAGCATCTCTGGCTATAAGTGCGGGTTTTGCCGAAAATTTCCCAAAAATTGCCAGATCCAGACCCTTTGCTCAGTTCTATGTGAATGTGCCTTACTCTGCGAAGATAACAGGTGCATCTCCAAACCGTCCTTTGCCTGCTCAAGTTTTGACTCAACTTCAGAATAACCAAGGTTTAGCAGGGACAATGACTCTGGAGTCAGAAGGAATCCGTTTGAAGAGCGTTTCTTGGCTCAATCCTAACAGCCAGCGGGTACTCTCCGTGGAAAACAAAGCCGGAAAAATGCAAAACCGCTTGCCTGCAGAGACTTTGATGATGCTGTCTGGCGGGAACCTAAAACAGTTGTGGGCAGACTATGTTTTAACTTCCCAAAGAAATCCCTACTCGCCAGTCATACCAGAACAACTGCGAAAAGGTGTGAAATCTCTGACAACTCTCGATTTAGATGAGGATTTGCTGAACTGGATGCGAGGAGAGTTTTCTGTCTCTGTGATTCCCAATACTCCCAAAGAAGGTTTGCCAGAAAATTTTCGTGCAGCTTTGGTTTTCATGGTACAGGCAACCAATCGTTCCCGTGCTGAAATAGCCCTAAAACAGCTCGATGAAGTCATGAAAAATCAATACCAGTTTCAGGTAAAATATACGACAGTTGATGGGAAACCTGTTGTCAACTGGCTCGGACCTTTTGGAACATTAACAGCCACTCATGGTTGGTTGGATGGAGATGTGGCTTTCTTAACGGTTGGAGCGCCTGTGAATGATAGAGTTATTCCTAGACAGAATAACACTTTAGCTAACACTGCCTTATTCCAAAATACAGTTCCAAGCGAACCCAATCCCACAAATGGTCAGTTGTTCTTAGATGTGGAAAGGACGGCTAAGTATTTTCCCTTAGCGAGCTTTGTACCAAATCAACGAGCTTTGTTAGAGGCAACACGCTCAGCAGGAGTGACAGTTGCTGTCAGCGATAGCCGCAGTACTCGCTACGATATTTTTGTATCACTTAAAAAAGCTGGAAAACCAGAGCCTTTACCAAGTCCAGCAAAATAAATAATGATGAATGATGAAAATTTCAGCATTCATGATTCATTAACATTTCTAACCTCCTTAAAACAGATAGGATCGTAACAATCAGAATCAATACTATATCGAGTGGAGATAACGTTATTTATGAATTTAATTGCACTCCAGAGCTGGCTAGACAATGCCTCATTTGCAATTCTATTTGTCACAATGCTGGTTTATTGGGGTGGGGCGGCTTTTCCAAATTTGCCTACAACTGCTGTAGGGACAGCAGGGATGGCGATCGCTAATTTGTGCATAGCGACCCTACTAGGGGCAAGATGGCTAGAAGCTGGGTATTTTCCTTTAAGTAATTTGTATGAATCTTTATTTTTCTTAACTTGGGGAATAACGGCTGTCCATCTGATTGCCGAAAACACGAGCCGTAGCCGCTTGGTAGGAGTCGTGACTGCACCTGTAGCTATGGGTATCACTGCTTTTGCCACCCTCACTCTACCATCACAAATGCAAGTCGCAGAACCCTTAGTACCTGCGCTGAAATCCAATTGGCTGATGATGCACGTTAGCGTCATGATGTTGAGTTACGCGGCTTTGATGGTAGGTTCGCTGGTAGCGATCGCCTTCCTCATTGTCACGCGTGGTCAAGACATCCAATTACAAGGGAGTTCTGTAGGTACCGGTGGATATCGCAACAACGGCTACCGCTTACGCAAAGCCGGTGAACTAGTTTCTCAAACACAAGCAGTTGCTGATGACAATAACGGAGTCGTTCGTCTTGAAAGCAATAGCAACGGCAAAACTGCTGTTTTAGATTTAGTCACTGTGCCTCAGTCTCAAGCCGTAACAACAGCCGAACCCCTTTCACCTCAGCGTCTCAGCCTTGCGGAAACTCTAGATAACATCAGCTATCGCATTATCGGGTTGGGTTTTCCCCTCCTAACTATTGGCATTATTGCTGGTGCTGTTTGGGCGAACGAAGCTTGGGGAACTTACTGGAGTTGGGACCCCAAGGAAACTTGGGCGCTCATTACCTGGTTAGTCTTTGCTGCTTATCTTCATGCCCGCATCACTCGCGGTTGGCAAGGGCGTCGTCCCGCGATTTTAGCCGCCAGTGGCTTTGTTGTTGTTTGGATTTGCTATCTGGGAGTTAATTTGTTAGGTAAAGGTTTACACTCATACGGCTGGTTCTTTTAAGAACCTCACCCCCTACCCCCTCTCCACCAGCGGTGAGTCCAGCGCTGCAGGCGGGTTTCCCGCCGTAGGCGACTGGCGAACCCGGAGGGAGAGGGGGTTATTAATAGTAACGAGCCGTAATTTTTATCTAACTGCAATATAGAAGAAAATGCGTTTTATCGATAAATTTGATGCCATCCTCCTCGACATGGGAAACACTTTCATGTTCGATTGTGACCGATTTTCTGACTTAGAGGATTTTGGCAAAACATATCGTGAAATAAATGGAACTGTATTCAACAACGCCCAAGTTAAATCAATAATTTCTGAGGTATTTAATCAGATGGGCAAGGATTATGAAAATCCAAAATACTAT
Organism: Scytonema sp. PCC 10023; assembly: GCF_963920835.1. Lineage (NCBI taxonomy): Bacteria > Bacillati > Cyanobacteriota > Cyanophyceae > Nostocales > Scytonemataceae > Scytonema > Scytonema sp. PCC 10023. The sequence goes on along the minus strand of NZ_CAWUDP010000064.1, from coordinate 16,265 downwards.
GAATGCTTCCCAGCCGTTAAAAACTATATTGTTAAAGTTATTCAAGAGAACAACTTACCTGATAATGACATTGATTTATTAGAAGAAGTTTTTGGAATTCACGAAATAGGCAAAATTCCAGATAGTTACGTAGAAGCCATTGTACAACTGAGAAAAACTCATAAATTGGGTGTTGTGTCAAATATTTGGTGCAAAAGCGAATTCTGCCTCAAGGAATTTCACAGAGTAGGAATTACTGATTTATTTAAAACGATTATATTTTCTTCTGATTATGGCATTATAAAACCTTCGCTTTTAATCTTTCAAAAAGCGATAGAACAGATGGAAGTGTCTGAATCCAAAATTGTATTTGTAGGGGATAATTTGCTGTTTGATATTACAGGAGCAAAGAAAGTAGGTTTATCTGCAATATGGATTAATTCAGATAATAAAAAACTTTCTTCAAATATTCCAACTCCTGATTTAGTAATTCAAGACTTACGAGATTTACCGAAAATTTGGGTTTAAAGCCCCGTCCTAAAGGAGCGGCTTTTTATTTGTCTACGTAACTTAAAAAGGACAGTGTCGTTTCTTAAAAAAAGAGTCTAATAAGAAGAGGAGGTGATGCAAGTGTTTAGTCTGACATACGAATTTAAACTCAAGCCGACAGCGGAACAAGCAGCCGTTTTTGCAGACTGGCTTGAACAATGCCGTCAGGTGTACAACTATGCTCTAGCTGAGCGTAAGGACGACGCATTTATCTACACAAAACGCGCAACCCTTGCCCAACGGGAGAGCCAGTCCCCGCTTGTTGGGAGCCCGCCGGAGAGGGCTGGACTCACCAAATCAAGCAGGATTTTTCGTGTTAATTGAAAATTTCTTCTAATAAACTGCTTGATTTGGCTGCCTCCACGATTAATCGTGGAGCGCAGAACGGGTAATCGTAAAAGGGTTGGCACTTTCGGTGCAGGTTTTCCCCTCGACTATCACTGGCTTCTAGCCCACAATCTTTGTGATTGGGCAGGTATGATTTTTGCGGAAGACTTGAACCTTAAGGATTCTTAGATATTATCTGCCTACCACGCCTTAGCTGTCCAGTGCCTCGAGCTAAACTCTTTCGAGTATCCATGCTATCAAGTACTTTTGAACGTGCTTCCTGTTTTCTGCTTGGTCGAATACCACCGAATTTTTTGAGTCCAGAACATCTGCGCTAATTTCATATCCTCTGTGTGCCGGAAGGCAATGCATCACGAGAGCATGATCGGGAGCCTTACTTAGCAACGCTTCATTTACTTGGAAACCAGAAAATGTTTGGATTCGAGCATCTGTTTCGCTCTCGTTGCCCATAGAAACCCACGTATCTGTGTAGATCACGTCCGCATCCTTGATCGCATCTTCGAGACTGTTTGTAAGATATATCGCGTTTTTGGTTTTCGCTTCTTCCACGATCTCAGGATTGGGTGCGTAGTTTTGATGGTAGGCTATAGTAATGTGCATACCCGTCTTGATTGCACCATTGATAAGGGAGTGGCAAACATTGTTGCCGTCTCCGACATAGCATAAGTTTAATCCCTCAAGCTCTCCAAAGTACTCTTTGATGGTCATGAAGTCAGCCAAACCTTGACAAGGATGGTATAAATCGGATAGCCCGTTTACTACAGGCACTTCAGTATATTTCCTCATTGTCAAAAGGTCTTCATGCTTGTGAACTCGCGCCAATATTAAATCTACATACCGCGACAGAACTCTGATTTCATCCTGAAGATCGGCAAGGGTAAAATTCGATGATTTCCAGTCTATATACATAGGTTGCCCTCCCATCTCGCCAACCCCTATTTCAAAAGAGCATCGGGTGCGGGTTGAAGTTTTTTGGAACAATAAAGCAACAGATTTGTCTTTCAGCACCTCTCTATACTTGCTAGAGTTTTTTTTAATGTTTATTCCGCCGTTCAGTATGTCGATTACCTGCTCTTCAGTCAAGTCTGAAATTGTTAAAAAGGAACGCTCAGGCTTTCCCCGTTTGGCAGAGTACCGTGCGTCAAGTAGTTCCCTACTGGCGGCTATCCTTTGTTTCAAATCAGACGGTCTTTCCATTTTATTGCCTCCCTATAAGTTTTATTGAGTAAGGATTCAGGTCTAAAATTGAGGAATTAGAGACGGACGAAACAGAGAATTGTCTGAGAGAGCGAGTAATATCAAATCCGTTTGTATCGGAATTATTTCTCCTTCCTCTCCTTGTGCGTTCTCAGGGTCTGTGCGGTTTTTTAATCATTCAGATGCTACCGGATTTGATATAAAGCCTGTGCAAAAAAATCAATTACAGAGTGTCCTTGACGACGACAAGCTTGCACCACACTCAACAAATTGACGGTGTGTTTAAATCTCTCCATTAAGCGAGAACCACCACTAATTTTACGTTTAGAAGCTGTTTATGAACAACAGTAACCTCCCTGGCAGGAAAGAGTATTCATGAACCTATCCCACTAATCAAAAAATGTGGTAGCCTTTTTATCGGCACAGAAGTGTGTATCAGGCTATGGCAGGACCTTTTGAGGGATTGAGTGATTTAGAGTGGAAGTTGTTTGAAGATATATTTCCGAAGGAGCCAGAAAAACGTGCCCCGTTCTACCAAGTAAGCGCTCACCAGCATGATTGCTGGATGAGATTCGCAGTTCGGGTTGTCAGTTTCCAGTTGATAAGAACAGCGCAACACTTTACCATTAACAGCGATGGTTTCACCACTTTTTGGCTCAATGTCGAAAAATTTTGCGCGCACACTCGGAGTATACCCGGTAGTCCAGATTCAGCAACACGCGTCGAATGGTGCTGTAGGACGGTAGTCTGCTCTTTTCTACCCGCAATAGGTCGAGCAACTGGGTTTGATAAGCCCGAATCCAGTCTCCAATTGCCATAAAGCCTTGATTACCTGCTGCAACTGCCAAGGTAAATAGGGCAAGGCACAGAGGTAGGTTGTGACGCTGACCTGCACGCCTGCGAGGGTCGGGTAAATCAGCGAAGGCTTTTAAAATCGCGGCTTGCTTCATCTGTAGCTATCTTTATTTTCTCTGTACCATAAAATTCTACCTTTTAGAATGAAATAGCCCTGTTACTTGTAGATTCTAAACATGAATATAACGTGGATGCGCGTTGGTCCTGCACAAGCGTGATTCCCAATGGCAATCACGCGCAGGTAAGGGATTTGGTTTGGCAGATTTTGAAATTGATTGGGAACAAAAAGTTGTACGCTGTCTGTTGGGTAAATTGTCTAGTAGTCTGGCAAGGCAACTTTGCAAAGTGAAACGGGTGGATATAAGCGCGCCATTTTATTACGTGCATCCGTAATCCTAAAGCGCCAATTTACACTTGCACTCCGGGAATTGCGATTGCGCGAAGCGCAGTGCCCTCTGGGCAATCGCTCTCCCAAAGCGAGATTTCTTGAGATAATGTTTGTACGTCAGCAATTCGTCTTTCCAAACATTGACGCGATAAAACGGAGAATTCAATCTCAACTTGATTTAACGCTCCTACCATGTTTGGGGGTGTAGTGAAACTCTAATTTTTGGACAATCCGACGAGCCTCTTCGGGTTTAAAAACCTCATACAAAGCAGCTGGATTATGTGTGTTGAGATTATCGACTACCAGACGAATAACCTCAGCATTTCGATAATAAACGTCCACCAATTCTTTAATCTGTTTAGCAAAATCAACCTTTGTCCTTTGTGACGTGACTTCTATATGTCGCCAGCCAGCTAATGGTTCAAACATAGCAAATAAATTGACATTACCATTAAGTTTATACTCGTACTCATAACGTTCTGGCTGTTTTGGTTTAGGAGGTAAAGCCTCTCTAACATCGTCAATTAATTGATAAGGACGTTCATCAAAACAGACTACTGGACGAAGTGGATCGTAGGGCTGGCTGTATAAATCTAATAAGTCCTCCATCCGTAAAACGTACTCGGCATCCACTTTAGGAATGCACCATTGTTCTTTCAACCACGGCTTAATTTCGTTTTTTTTAGAGGATGTCTGAAAAGTTTTGAAGAGGTGATTTTCACTACGCAAGTTGCTTTAACATTAAACGAATCATCGCGACATAAATAAAAGCCTCTGAAGTTTGCGGTAAAATTTCATAGTCCTTGCTTAATCGGCGACACCAGTTAAACCAACCAAAAGTTCTTACAAATGCGCCAACGTTTGGGAAGTACAACAAATCCTTTCTGTTCTTGGTGCCGCGTAACTACGCTCCAGACAAGCGCGATAAACATCGATAACCTGGCGGGGCGAAATTTTGACCACGGTATCCGCCATCAACCCAAATCCTAATCAATCGACCCAGGCGATCGCGTACTTGATCAAGTTTAAACAAAACTTGTTTCGCGCCTGCTTGTTCACTGACATTTGCGGCAGTAATTACGACAACTATCAGTAAGCCCAATGTATCAATCAGTATGTGCCGCTTACGTCCCTTTATTTTTTTACCTGAGTCGTAACCAACTTCTTGAGATACCATTGTTGCCGTCTCAACCGATTGGCTATCCATTATCGCCTCGGATGGCGATGGTTCTCGGTCTTGACGCTCCACGTACCCACAAACGCAACCCAAGAGTGAATTCGTTGCCATGTGCCGTCTTTGCGCCAAGAAGCGAAAATAATGGTAAACGGTTTTCCACTTTGGGAAATCATGGGGGAGCATACGCCACGCACAACCTGCACACAAGACATAAAATATTGCATTCACTACTGCTTCCATGTCAACACTGCGTTTTCTACCGCCACCTTTAGCTGCTGGAATTAGTCCCGATAGCAATTCCCATTGCTCAGAAGTCAAGTTACGCAGGATAGATGGATTCATGGCCAAGGTAACGCTGTCATACTTAAGTATTTTTTCTACTGACAGGATACCGTTACGTGGGCTTTCTTACTTCTCAGACATCCTCTAAGTCTTTCCTACTTCATTACGCCCGCTCTTGGTAGAGGCAAGTCCTCAAAAGCTGGCTGGTTGCGCTTATAGAGGAGAGTTTGGAATAGTAGATTCCGGTTTACTCCGATTTCTCGCTACACTACGTATTCCTCGACCAGAACATGGGATGAGTGACCAAATTGAGCAAGAAAATTGGAAAAAAAACTCGATTTGAGACTCAAATTTCTTCAAGCTCGATATCCAAACGCCGAAATCGAGGTTTGGAGCATGGACGAGCATCGTCTCGGACTTCATCCTATCCTGCGTCGAGTTTGGGTACCAGAAGGTGAACAACCAATTGCTTCAGTCATACAAAGGTATAAATGGATGTGGTTGTATGGGTTTGTACACCCAGAATCCGGTGAAACTAAGGCGTGGATTCTTATGTAAACACGGAGATATTTAATCAAGTCTTGGCTGATTTTGCTACTGAATATGGTCTTGGAAGTGACAAACGAGTTCTTCTAACTATTGACCAAGCCGGTTGGCATACAAGTAATGATTTAGACTTACCAGAAGGTATCGATTTAATATATTTACCTGCTTACTCACCTGAACTCCAACCCGCAGAACGGTTGTGGCCTCTGACGACGCATTTATCTACACAAAACGCGCAACCCTTGCCCAACGGGAGAGCCAGTCCCCGCTTGTTGGGAGCCCGCCGGAGAGGGCTGGACTCACCAAATCAAGCAGGATTTTTCGTGTTAATTGAAAATTTCTTCTAATAAACTGCTTGATTTGGCTGCCTCCACGATTAATCGTGGAGCGCAGAACGGGTAATCGTAAAAGGGTTGGCACTTTCGGTGCAGGTTTTCCCCTCGACTAACGAGATTGTAGCCAATAGCTCCCCAACTTCTTTAGATGAACTAGAAGCGCTTTTAGTACTTCGTTGTCAACAACTGATGAAACAGCATGATTTCATCTCTGGTCTAACTTGCTACCACTGGTGGCCAAAAACAAGAGCAGCTTAATTATAAGTAATCATCCGAACTTGATATAAGTCATGTTTTTAAGTATATGAAAAGTTAATAACAGCTTGTTTGCTACTCGTATCTAACCGTAGATAGATAAAAATGTATCAGACTTTAAGGTAAGTATTTAAGTAAGTCAGCACAATGTAAAAATAAGTAAATACGGAGAAGACATCTACGGTGATTGAGATATGGGTGCTTGTTTAAGGATCTTGGTAGACCTAAAGAAGTAATGATGCATTGTAGTGATTGACAAAAGACCAAATTGCACCAATATCATTGCGTAAGGATTTGGAAAATGGCAATGTTTTTCGCACTCCTCGGGACACTTGCTGTTGTAGTGTGTTGTTAAATCGCTCAATATAACTCGTCTTGCCAGTCTCTTTGCCCACAGGTTGATGGCGTTTGCTCGGCAACACTGATGCATAGGCTGCCCAAAAATCAGTGTAGGTGCTCGCGCACTGTCGATGGGCCGAGGCAGGGAATTCCACAATTCTCGCGCGGCGGCTTCATCTCGTGCCCCAATATAAACGCCAACAATCTCACGGTTTCAGCATTTAGAGCTAAGTACAGCTTTGCATAAGTTCGTAGCGAATTGACAAGGGAAAAGTTTTGACGTTAGGGTGAAGATGGAGCAAAATAACTTAACCATTCAGGATAATGATTGGTCGGCAAAAAACTTACAAGGAGCGATACACCTTTTCGCGGCTTTAAGTGTTGCAGAAGGACTTATTTATGGCTGTTGTCGCCCAACGAAAACATTCCTTGATTTTCAAGGATTTCTGCTAGAGGTGTTGATACCACAAGCCATCCGTCGGAGTGTACGCCATATCTATTTAATTCTCGACAATGGCTCTAGCCATGCCCCAAAGCAATTACAGACTTGGTTAAATCAAAAGCAGCAGGAGGAAGGTTGGGCTTTTACGGTAGAAGTAATTTGGTTACCGAAGAAAGGCAGAGGGCAGAGGGCAGAGGGCAGAAGGAAAGAAGGTAAGCTTTGATACAAAAATAAGTCCTCTGTTCTCTGCCATAAGGTTTAAAGCCCCTGAATTTATTTATGGAGAAAAATAAACGCGTAGCAACTTTATTAAATCCCCCGAATTCATTCGTGGGGACGCCTTCTGCCTTCTGCCTTCGTACTTCTGCCTTCTTAACGAAATATGCCTCTTGGTTAGACCAAATTGAAATTTGGTTCAGCATTTTACAACGTAAATTACTGACCCCGAATGATTTTCCTGACCTCAAGACGTTACAGCAACGCATCGCCGATTTTATTGCTCGTCACAACGACTCTGCCAAACCCATCAAATGGTCATATACAGTCGCACAGATGATGGAGAATTTTGCTACGAATTAATGCAAAGCTGTACTAAGAGACTTCCAGAAAATAAATTGTCCGATTAGGTGTAGAGTGAGTTCACCGCCACCCAATTTTAAAAAGCCACATCATAGTATAGTTAATCCGAGAGACACGATGAATGCTCCTGCTTCGTGGTTGGTTTTTGTTGAAAGCAATACAAGCGGAACCGGACGTTTGCTAGCCCGTGCTGCTGGCCTAAACGGTTTTCGACCAATTCTACTAACCGCAGACCCGTCTCCTTACAAGTTCTTGGAGGATGAAAAGCTTGATACTATTCAAGTTAATACGCGGGATGTCCAAGCTTTGCTTGATGTATGCTATAATCTTGCAGGTAGCTCGAAACTTGCTGGGGTAACTTCAAGTTCTGATCACTTTCTCGAAATCGCAGCAATCCTTGCCCACCATCTCGGGCTACCGGGTTCGCAACCTAGCACTATCCATAACTGTCGCGATAAACAAACACAGCGGTTACTTCTACAGGCAGCTGGAGTAGATGTACCAAAATTTTGCTCAGCATCTTCTGTGGAGCAGGCAGTTACTGCGTCTCAAAGTATAGGTTTTCCCGTGGTGCTGAAACCAGTGAGCGACAATGGAAGCACTGGGGTCAAGCTTTGTAAATGTCTCGATGAGGTTGTGCTCCACGCTAATGCTCTGCTTCAACGAAGACAAACCGAGCGAGGACTACCCATACCGCATCGAATTTTGGTTGAAGAGCTGGTGGTGGGACCGGAGTACTCAGTTGAAGTCTTCGGGACAAGAATTGTCGGTATTACAGAAAAACACCTGGGGCCATTGCCCTACTTCGTTGAGGTCGGACATGATCATCCTGCTATCCTGTCGGCTGAGGTGGAAAAGAGTATAAGTTTGTCTGTTCGGCGAACACTGGACGCTTTGGATTGGGGATGGGGACCTGCCCACGTTGAGCTACGCATTACCAAAGGAGGACCTAAGATTATAGAAGTAAATCCGCGCTTAGGAGGGGACTACATTCCTGAGTTGATGAACCTCGCCTATGACATGGATCTGATTTCGGAAACCGTCAGATTGGTTGTGGGGGCTAAACCACGGTTGGAGAAGAAGGCGAGCCAACACGCATCTATTCGCTTTATTCTACCTTCGCGGGAGGGATTGTTGAAGGGAATTGATGGTCTAGACTTCGCGAAACAAGTGCCTGGGGTTGTCGAGGCACAGATTTATCATCAGATGGGTGACCGTATACATCTCCAGGGAAACTTCCGGGATCGTGCTGGACACGTAATTGGGTCTGGTGATACTCCTATGGCTGCCCGTGCGGCAGTAGAGTTCGCACACAAAGCAATCCAGTTAACCATAAAACCAGATACAACAACCCCGTCTGCGTAAGGAGTCTAGTGAAGAATGGCGGGTAGATATTGCTCTTAGTTGCGCTAAGCGCACGCGATTTTTTGTCAAGCGAAAACAAGTGACAGGATTTTGTGAGTTGTGCGTTATAAAGACGCCGCTTTGAAAAGCGAGGTTTTCAAAGCAGGGATGAAAGGCGCTAGCACTGAGATAAGAGACGGATTGGAACCGCTAGGATTCTGGGAAGTTCCATCTTTTCGGTTCACAGCCTACTACAATGCTTTGTATTTATCAATACTAAATTACAAAAGGCTCACCCTAGATGCTCAAACTGGCACGGGAACGTTTAGAAATTTTCCGCTACCGACCCTATACTCTATACTTTATCGGCACCACTGTATCCCTAATTGGAACAGGAATGCAATTTATTGCCAACAGTTGGTTGGCTCTGGAACTGACAGATGCCAATTATTCAGTAGCCCTACTCCTGGGCATCTCTTCTATACCTGGTATCCTGTTCTCGCCAGTATTGGGTGTCTTTGTAGATCGAATTGATCGAAAGTTGCTGGCTGCCACTATGGATTTGTTCCGAGGTGTAATCCTACTATCTGTGCCGCTTTTGTGGTGGTTCAAGTATCTCCAGCCTTGGCATTTATATCTGATGGCGTTTCTGGTAGCTCTCGGGGATATAGTTTATAGTCCTTCGGCTAAGGCACTGATCGTCGAGGTGATTCCACAGAAAATGCTCCTGACCGCCAATTCCACCACCTCAGTTGCCAATCAGATTGGATCGTTAGTGGGAGCCGGAAGCGCGGGTTTAATTATTGCCATGTTTTCGCCGATAGCAGTCATGGTCATAAACGCTGGTACTTTTTTCTTTTCAGCCTTCTGCATCTTAGGTATGCCTAAGATGCGTATTGTCCCAATGGATGTAGTCAGTAAAGCGAAGGGTTGGAGATTTTTTTTTGCAGAAATGAAAGAAGGGATTGAATATGTCAGACAGCATTCGGACATTATCTTCAAATATCTGATGCTGCTCTTCCTCCTCACAACTCTGCGTACCATCAACGTTATGCTCGCTCCTTTTGCTAAGAACGTGCTGCAAGTTGGAGTGAAAGGACTCGGTTATATTGATGCTGCATTCGCTGTCGGTGCTATATTTGGCAGTTTTATCCTGCCAGTATTATCGCGGTTATACGGTACTAACCGGATCATGATCAATGGGGTGTGGGCACTGTCCGCAAGTCTTTTGTTCTTCGCCACATCTCGGAGTCTGTGGATGGGTATTCTGGGCTATTTCTTGATCGGTGTATCCTTTCAGGTGTGGGTACTTTACCTGACCAAGGCGCAAGAGAGCACCGACATTAGCCATCAGGGACGGGTATACTCGTTCTTCAGTACTTTCATCTCTATTGCATCTCTGGGAGTGTATGCAGTCATGGGTTTGCTTGTAGAGGTTATCTCCCAGCGTTGGCTCTACGTTTTTCAGGGGGCACTGGTCGCTGCCACTGGGCTACTAGCATGCCGAATGATTTCTTACGAAAAAAAGGAGAAAGATTATTATGATTGATGCCAAGCGGGTTCTGGTAATTGGCGGAAACACGAGGAACCTTCAGAAGGCAAAAGCTCTCGGGCTAGAGGTTCTTTACATTCAGAAAAAGGAGCTATTCAAGGATTTCGACCTGAGCCATGCCGATCATACCCTCTTTGTGGACTACGAAAATTCATCGGTTCTCCTGCCTATGGCAAAGGCAATTTACGAGTCATTTCCTTTTGAGTATGTGATCTCTTTTACCGAGACAGGACTGATTCCCGCTGCTCAAGTGAATGATGCCCTTGGTCTACCGGGCAATTCGCTGAAGACGGTCAATTTGCTTAAGGATAAATGGGCTATGCGTCAGCATTTGAACGCCATAGGTTTTAGCCCAGTCGTCGCGCAAGTTGGATGGACACAGGCGGATCTGACTGCCTTTGCCCAGAATTATGGATTGCCGATGATTGTCAAGCCTGTTGAAGGTACAGGAAGCTTTGGTGTCTTCATGATCAATGAGCTTGCTGAGATAGAACGAGTATGGCAGCAAATTCAGATTCTGAGTTTTTCTTCCTTTGTCATGGAAGAATATCTGGAAGGACCAGAGATCAGTGTCGAGTCCTTCAGCTTCGGTGGACATCACGTGATAATAGGCATCACTGACAAGTTAACTTTGTCAAACTTTGTCGAGATCGGTCATTCAGTACCCGCCCAGTTAGACGATGCTCTTCGGTCTGAAGTTCTAAGTACTGTTACCACATTCCTCAACGCAGTGGGTATCAAAGAGGGACCTTCACATACCGAGGTGAAACTTACGCCAAAGGGACTCCGAATTTTGGAATCGCATAATCGGGTTGGTGGCGACAAGATCAACACCCTAGTTGAGATTGCCTACGGCGTGGATATGATCTCACTTGCCTTTGCCTATCCTTTCGGGTTGACAGAGGCGTTGATAAGCTCACCTCTACCCCGCGCTGGAGCAGCGATCCGTTTTTTCGTGTCCCATCCGGGTATAGTGCGAGAAATTTCTGGACTGAAAGATGTCCAGTCCCACGAGAAGACGGTAGAAGTGCAATTGACTGTTAAAGTAGGTAGCCAAACGCAGTCAGTGTGCCAATCTTCAGACCGATTGGGTTATTTGATCACCAAAGGGGCAGATGCCCGAGAGGCAGTTACCACCTGCGAACAATTGGTGCAAAAGGTGAGTATTATCGTAGAATGAATGCCCAAACTCCGCAGAAGGAATGCAACTGGAGCGAAGAGTGTGCCGATTTAAGTCAGCAGGTCAAGCTAGGGCAAATGCATCTAAATTCTGGAAGCATTTGCTAGTAATAATTACATGATTTTGTCAGCAAAACTAATAAATGAGTGAAACCTTTGTCTAGCGAGCGTTTCAAAAATAAAAATGCGTTTGCTCCTGTAGGTTAAGCTAAGTTAGGTCAGAAGCTCAATAGGAAATAAAGGAGCTAACAATGATAAGTGCCAAGGTTCTTTCTAGCGAATTAGTAAAAGCAAATTATCAGAAAGGTGGTATTAAATGTCTTAGATTATTCAATGTAAATGACATTTTTTTTGCGTCTCTGAAGAATGAGATAGCTCAACTGATAAAGCAAAACAAGCCATCAGATGTAAGAGAAAAAAAACATCTCAGTCATGAAGCAACAAAACCTTTTGGTAATTCTGTACAGTTTTCTTTACTAAATCTATCTGGGAAGTTTGATGACCCGTCAACGGACTACAATAGATCAGTTCTAGGGAAAAGATTCCACCAACCAGATACCTATCCTAATATCACAGCTTTTGTCAAAGCATTTCCTCGCGCTACAAGCATGAAATTGCTAGGCTTGGGACCAAACTCTGGTCTAACTCCACATAAAGCAGATACTATTTGGCATTCCAAAAATGCTTGTTATCTTGAGCTAAGGTTCCACCTCCCCATTTTTACTAATGAAAAGGCAGAGATGCTTTTGGATAATGACTTTTACAAGTTTGAGGCGGGTTCAATTTTTCTTTTCAATCAGGGATGCGTTCACTCTGCTTTCAATTTTGGCAATGAGTTTAGATATCACTTGACGTGGGATATGCCATTGAGTCAGGAAACGTTCGACTTAATGTTTTCTGACTCAAATGTTTCAATACCTCCATTCCTTGAAAGGTGTTTAGGGGATGAGCAAATAGTCCATCCATACAAAACGGAAATAATTAAAGAGTTTGAAATTCAAGGTGTTGGAAAAGTACTTTATAATAGGTTTAAGCTGCATAGACTAGGGATACAACCCTACATATTTCAGAAATTGTTGAACGAGTTCTTGTATTTAAAATACAAGAATAGAGTGTGGGTAGACTTCGTTGAAATGCGGAAGTAGGGCGAGATGAAACTATGGAACTGTAGATAGAAAATGAAGCGAACTAAATTCAACCAAAGGTTAATAATTTATGTCATGCCAAGACTCTCTTGGTTTAACAATACGGAGGAAAAATAATGTTCACCAAAGCTACTAAGTTACGTAAGCTATTTGAAACTCCAGGCATTATCCGACTTGTGGCAGCTCATAATTCATTAGGCGCAAAAATAGCGGAACGCATTGGCTTCGATGGCGTATGGTCGAGCAGCTTTGAGATTTCGACTTCACATTGTGTGCCTGATGCCAGCATCCTGAGTATGAGCGAGTACTTGGCAGTGGCAGAATCTATGAACGCATCTACCTCCATTCCAATTGTTGCTGATTGCGACACGGGATATGGTAACTTAAACAACGTTATTCATATGGTGCGTAAATTTGAAGCCGCAGGTATTGCGGGTGTATGCATTGAGGATAAGCAGTTTCCCAAAATCAACAGCTTTATTCCAGGACGCCAGGAACTTGCCTCCGTTTCTGAATTTATGGCAAAGATCATGGCTGCTAAGAATGCCCAACGCAGCGCAGACTTCATGGTTATTGCCCGAGTGGAAGCACTAATCGCTGGACATGGACAGAAAGAAGCTTTGATGCGTGCTCAAGCATATGCTGAGGCTGGGGCAGATGCCATCGTAATTCACAGCAAAGCGATGACACCCGAACCCATCGCAGAGTTCACTAGCGCCTGGAACTACCAGGTGCCGCTCGTTGTGATTCCAACAACCTATTACACTATCACTGTTCGCGAACTGGAAGAACTGGGAGTAAAGATGGTCATTTATGCCAACCACGGTATTCGTGCTGCCATTAGTGCTATGGAAAAAACTTTTGCGGAAATTTTGCGTACTGGCTCGTCGGTCAACGTTGAGATGAATATTGCCTCAATGAAGTCTGCCTTCGAGCTACAGGGGATGTACCAGTTGAAGCATAATGAAGAGCTTTATCTTCGATTGAGCAAGCAAAAAATACGAACAAATGAACCAGACAGCAATGATTGGCAACAGTAACAAACCTTTTTACAAGATACTCTCAGATAGAAATCCAAAAAACCCATGAAAAAGACAGAAATTGACTCTCTGCTAGAGGCGTTAAGATGCTGTAACATCAACTGGATTGTTGTCTTTCCGTCTACCGGACTTGATGTAGTTTATGCCTACTATCAGGAAAAGAATCGTTGCCTCTACACGACTCGGGAGGAGGAGGCAGTTGCGATCGCATCCGGATTGACAATAGGAGGAGATAGACCACTCGTGCTCATGCAGCAGTCTGGAGTAGGCAATGCCCTTAACGCTGTTTTTACTCTGGCAGACGCATACGATGTGTTTTTCCCGATTCTTGTCTGCGATCGCTCTGAGTTAGATCCAAATCCAGTGCAAAGAGTCAGTTCAAAAAGCACTAAGCAGGTTCTAGAGCCTTTAGGCTGTTCCTGGGTAGATTGGAGTGAGCCAAACGCAATAGAGAAATTTAGGAGTTGTTTGGAGCGACGCAGCCGATGGATAATATGCCCGAACTAGGAGAAGGAACGACCACTTTACCGAATCGTACTGAAGTTCTTAAAGTGATCGTTCAAGAAATCGACAATCAGGATTGCTTGCTATCAGCACTGGGTTATATCAGCCGAGATATTTATGCTCTAACGGACTCTGAGCGGGAAAAATGCTTCTATTGTATGGGCTCTATGGGAAGTGTTGCTCCGTTAGCATTAGGTATTTCTTTGGTCCGACCCAACGTGAGAGTCTTTGCTCTGGAGGGTGACGGATCGCTGCTTATGAATCTTGGCACGTTGGCAACACTGAATCGCTACGGCTCTAATAGAGTCCGTCTCGTGATTATCGATAATGGTTGCTACGAATCTACTGGTGGTCAGCCGAGTCAACCGGAGAGTTTCTGCCTAGAAGACGTGTGTCGGGCAGCAGGTCTGCCCACGCAGGTGGCTACGAACTTAGCCCAAGTAAAGACATTCGTAAACTCTTCGCAGAGATCGGACAAGCCGTTGGTTTTGATAGCCAAGGTAGTATGCGCCCCCCCTTCTCCTCGAGTGAGTGAGGAGCCTAAAGTAATCGCAAAACGTTTTTCAGAGTGGTTATCTCATTGACTCCTCCTTTAAAGGGCGCGGGATTCGATTAGGGGTTGGGTGAAACCATGACAAAACCGGACAACCTTCCCCCACGAGTACTCTTGAAGCACCCACAGATATCTGTGGTGGGGGGCAAAAAAGGCGGTGATTCTCAATTATTCGTACTTGTTGAAAGATTTACCCGCCTTTTTTGCCAAGGTTGTCCGGTTAAGTCTTGGAAAAATGTAGCGGCTTCCAGGCTCCCCGCCCACTGGATATCTAGGAATCTGTTTGGAGTATTTGCAATTACTATTTTGAACTTTTGTTTATGAATACGAAAAGTATTTCGTCGCTTGAAGGACATGTGATTTCCGGAATCGGTTCGATGATTCGGGACTTAGGAATTTTGAGCCATACCCCTGATGAATTGGAGTCGAAAATATTAGCCCATAGTGATGATATCCACTTGTCTTTATCTTCAAGTTTGAAGCTTGTTTCAGGAA
The DNA here is from genome assembly GCF_963920835.1 of Scytonema sp. PCC 10023. NCBI lineage: Bacteria > Bacillati > Cyanobacteriota > Cyanophyceae > Nostocales > Scytonemataceae > Scytonema > Scytonema sp. PCC 10023. Next base: position 1,182 of record NZ_CAWUDP010000064.1, on the reverse strand, counting down.
CAAGTATCGAAGCTCGGGTTGGTGACATTGTTTTATTCAAATTAAACAACTTAGGTGCTTACCCTGACATGGAAACTTTGTGGGGTGGGAGAGTTCCCCTGAAAATTGGTGAGAAGTACATTGGCGTTCTTTGCGAGCGAGGATCTACCAAGTTAATTACAGGGGAATTCGACGAGCATATAACAAAATTAAGAGAATGTCTTGAATTACAGCTTATTGCCCAAGCAGGTGGAGTAGGTTTTGCTACAGGTTTTTCACCAACGCTGGAAAAAGAGTACGGTTATGGGCAACCTTCCGATGTGGAGATTTTAGGTGCTCTCTATGATGAAAAAAAAGGTAAAGTTTTGAATACATTGGAAGTTTCGACTCCAAAAAGCGCTGACCTTTCCGACAATTCTGTTCCTCCAAGCATTTTGGTTCTTGGTACGGCTACTGATGTAGGAAAAACTACTGCTGTTTGTGCATTGCTTGAAGAACTTTCCTGTAAGTATTCTTGCATAGCAATAAAAGCGTCTGGAACTGGCTGGTACGAAGACTCGCTGTTACACGCGAGAAGCGGAGCCTTCCCGGTTTTGAATTTTACATTTGCGGGACTGCCAACAACTTATTATGTTGACCAAGGCAAGTACTTGAACGCTATGTATGAATTATTTAATTATGCAGCGAATCCGGGAAATATTCCTAAAAAATTTATGCATCCGGAAATGCGTGATCGTGTTGCGAAAAAATCCGACATTGTAATAGTAGAACACGGTGGAGATTTGATTTGGGCTAACATACCTTGCTATTTACGTGATTCTAAGCTGATGACTCCTGTAAAAGTTTTACTAATTTGTAGTGAAAGCGCACTGAGCTTAAGAGGATCTCTTGAAGAGCTTCGCAGCATGGGAATCTATAATTCCCAAGTAGTTAAGATTTTTGCTTCTGTACCACTTATTAACCCTGAAGCTTTCTATAAGAGAGTGGAAGAGTATTTGAAATTGGGTTTCATCGAGGGGATTTTTGATGTCAGAAAACCACGGCTTTTAGGAAACAAAGAAAGAAGATGTTATTACTCGGCGAATTATTCTCGTATACTATCTTGCACAGAATTGGTAGAAAAAATTGAAAACCATTTGTTCTCGACCTAGGACTTACGCATTGACAATATAAGCAAGATGTGTAGTTGGTGTGACAAGAAAG
>NZ_CAWUDP010000063.1:0-68870 GCF_963920835.1 Scytonema sp. PCC 10023 | reverse complement strand
CTCGCGGTTGAGTGTTTGATACTCGCGGTTGAGTGTTTGATACTCGCGGTTGAGTATCCGAGACTGGCGCTTGAGTATCTGAGATTGGCGCTTGAGTATCTGAAGCTGGCGCGTGAGTATCTGAAGCTGAAGTTTGCGTGTCATCAACCCATCTCCCCATTTCTCTCAACGCTTCTACTATCTGCCATCCCAACTCATCGAGCCAATTGGTGTAAACTCGCACTACGACAACCAAATTATCTTGAATGCCGATCGCTTTGTTTTTCAAAGCTGGTACAAGTCCTGCATTCACCAGCGAACTTTTGCCAACTCCTGAGTGTCCATGAATCACTATCAATTTATAATCAGGGCGACCGATGCGTTCAATCAAACGTTCTACATCTCGCAAACGACCAGAAGCGCTAATTTCTGGGGCGACATCCTGTAGAGACGCGCCATGGCGCGTCTCTACAATTGGGGATAAATTTGCTTGTCTTGTTGCTTGTAACCTACCCGCGCCGATAAACGCCCGCAACCCAAATTGCTGTTCTATTGAAAGTCTTTCTTGCTTAATTTTAAAAGCTTCTAAATATTGCTTTTGGTTTAAATATAAACTGCGTAAATTTATTAATATATTGATATAAAGTTGCGGATCATTGTCATAGATACCTCTCTTTCTGGCTGCTTCTAAATGACTGATAGCCGCTTGTTCGTCGCCTAGCTTTTGTTCGGCTTGCGCGAGAATTAATAAAAATTCCTGGTGATTAGAATAAGCGCTACGCGCACGCTGCGCTGACTTATTAGCCGTAGATAAAACTTCTAATGCTTTCTCCGCTAATTTTTTGGCATCTTGCCATTTCTTATTTGCCACAGCAACTTCAGCTAAAAACCCATAATCTTGAGATATCTTAAGCAAGTTTCCTTCAGACTCATGAACTTGCAAAGCTTGCTCTGCCAACGTTTTAAAATGCTGCCAATCTTGTAAATCACGCAGAATAACGCCAAATTTGTCAAGCAAATGAGCAACTAAATCTGGACGTTGAGCCGCTTCTAAAACTTGGAGAGTTTGCTGAAGATAATTTCTGGTTTGTTGCCAATCAGGATGCTCCGTGTTGTTATGTAGAGACGCGCCATAGCGCGTCTCTACAGTCTGTGGTTGATTTGTTTTATGTTGCCTAGCTTTTTCGTAATAACATAAAGTGATATCGCTCAGAACTTTGCCTTGCCATACTAAATCATTATCTCGCTGCCAAAAAGCCAAACTTCCTTGATAATATTCCAGAGCATTATCTAAGCGGTTATCAATATATTCAGTTAATCCCAATAAATATTCAATTCTCGCTTTTGCTTCTGGCTCTAGAACTTGTCCAGAATTTTGCAAATCTTGCCAAGCTAATTTAATCTCCGAACATTTTTCTAAAGTCAAGCTGAAATCACCAGTCAATAATTGCTCTGCTGTTTCTTGCAAAAACCCAATCAATTCATCAGCAGCAATTGCAAAATTTCTAGTCGTTGCCCAACTTTCCAAATCAGGAGCAAACTGCATCAGTTGCTTGTGGACTTCATCATTAATCCACAACACTATAGGGAAAGGAAAATGATTGCGGAACTCTTCGCGTACCTGATTTGCAGTAATCAGCATTTGGTCGAGATTCCGCACTGATTCTAAACCCAAAACCATTAAGGCTTGTACATCCTCCCCGAATTCCTCACGAATTGCCGTGTAGAGAGTTCTGTCAGATTCCTTGAGAACCAAGACGCGAATTTCAACCTTGGAGATTTCGCGTAACCGTTCTACCAACCGCCTGCGCGAACTGGCATAATTACACCGTGCCAGAATCAGCTTAAAGTGTCCAACAGAAGCCTCAATCGCCCAAGTCAGTTGTTGCAATGAGCGATCGTTGTTGACACGGACATCTTCTGATTTGTCATTAGTCATTTTGTCATATCGTGTCTGTTTGATGAACCAAACGCGCCGCAGAACCCCACCCCACTTTGGCTAACGCCAAAGTTCCCCTCCCCGCTTGCGGGGAGGGGTTAGGGGTGGGGTTCTTTGATTGTGGGCAATGAGACGGACATATTATCATGAATCATTATTTTCTCCCCCCAACTCTTTACTCAGCCGCTCAACTCTCTCGCCTCTGCCAAAATCGGATTGACATCAAACCAAGACTCGCCGCGATCGCGATATTCAAAAACAAACCGGCTGCGGATCAACTTTTGGTATCCCTGATCATCGCTCACTTTTTTCCTTTGCTTAACATGACGTAGCAATTCCCACTCATCATCAGAAATGGGCATTGTCATTTCATTGCGACGCGCGCGAATTACGTTGTCCAAAGTATCACGAGTCAGAGGAAGTGACATTTCCTCCATAATCCATGTATTCAGCAGCCTCAGCAAGTCGCGGACATGACCACCACTCATTCTACACAAATGCTCAAGTGTTGCTTTGCGGTCAAATATAAAAGTAATATTACTGAGACGCTGGTCTGGTCGCAAGTCAGGATAAGCTCTTGCCAGTACCATCTCCTGGATCAGCGCCATTCCTTCTTCATGAATACTGGCATCTGACCATTGTACGGGTACCATCGGCAACACCCTGGGGTCTTCCAAAAATCGCTGTGTCAGCGTTCCATAGTCATTGGAAAACTTCAGGGCAAGTGGCATTGTATACACCATATGACAATTCAACTTGGTCAGATACTCACCCTGATCCACAAACAAGTATTCCTGTTGCGGACGCCCCCACGGCTTCGGGCGATTATCAATTCGGTCAAGATTATCCACAATCACCACAAGACCTTTTTTGCCCTGCTGTTTCAGTTTGGTTATAGCGGGTTCTAGCAATTCCTTATTAATCGCGTCTAACAGTTTAATTTTTTGTGGTCCGAGATACTGATTGAGTTTTTCGCGCAGCGTTGCGTCACTCTTAGCCTTAGTCGTGATTTCCCCAATTCCAAAAGCCAGAGTAAACTTTTCTTTTTCAGAGGTAACACCAAAATCACCAACATTGAGAACTTTGAGTTTTAGTCCTGTCACCTCAGCGTTTAAAACCCTGACTGCACCTTGGAGTAACTCCTTTAGCCTGCTGGGTTCCTCAAGGTTGAGTTTCTCCAAACTTTGACTGACACGACGGGCGATCGCCAGCAGCACATCAGCAATATCCACATCAGTCATTTCCAAATCTTCGCTAGACTCAAAATAGACTACATGAAAGCCATCTGCTTCCAGTTCTAGTTGCAGCCTCAGCAATTCTGTAGATTTGCCACAGCCAATATGCCCAGTAAATAGAGTGCAGGTAGGGTCATTCGGCTTGAAAAACGTAATTTTCTGCTTCAGTTTGCCGATAATATCTCCGCCGCGCACCGAGGAAAAGTCAATGTAATACTTCTTATCCTGCGTATTGTTAACAACCAGAGTCCGGCTGGGGTCTGTGGCTTCAAAAAACTTTCGTAAATCTACTGCCATAAAGCTTGTAATCTAAATATTTTTTATATCCTTGCTTCCAAAGATATACGTAATTACAGCGTTTATGCTTGCTTTTCCGGTGATATTAATACCTTAAGTTATTTATTAGTGGTTTGTAGTAAGCGCTGTCTTCGCTAAAGCGCCAACTACGAACCCTCATCCCCCTCATCCCCCTCATCTCCCTCATCTATTTTGCATCGCACTTAGGAGACGTCTGCCAAGAACTATGAGGCGTGACAGTGGGCGCATGAGCAATGAGGACGACCTCTCCTTTAGCATTTACCACCCACCCAGTAGCTTCTACGATGGTTTCTGGTGTGGCGGTAGTTGTGCTGGTAACATTTGCATTCTTTCGGTTTTCACGCTCAGGTTTGAGTGTCACCAAATCTACTTGTACAGCGTCAGGTGTCAACATTTCCAAAGGACTGGGCGGTAATCCGCCACGCCCAGTGATGATAAATTGGTTGTGCTGTTGACTTCCACCCGCTTGACAACCCTGTGCCAGCCGAGTATCAGCTGGCGGGGCTTCTGGTAAATTGACTAACCCACTAGTGGGGTCAACATCGGGCGTGTTGATTTCTACGACACCAGCTATCCCACGTTCAGAACTGGCGGTGATGTCACTATCAGGCGAAAGAAAGAGTCCTTGAGTATTGATGCGGATATTACCCCCCTTTCCCTCGAAAGCATTGGCAGTGATGTCGCTATTCTTTGCAGACACTAATACGTCAGTGTCGATCTTAATATTGCCGCCATTCCCACCTGCTTGTGCAGTACCAGCGCTGGCAGTGATGTTGCTGTTGTTACGTAATACGATATCTCTAGCCTTGAGAGCTATATCTCCACCTTCGCCCGATTTCGTCTCAGTTGTGATGGTTCCTTGGTTGTCAAGATTAATGGAGCGAGTGGTAACTTCGATGTTGCCTGCATCGGCAGTTGCGTTACCTGTAACGCGAGCAAACAAGCCACTATTAGGACTATCATTATCAATTAATCGTACACCATATCGGTCAACCCGGGCATTGAAGGTAGGATTGCTACCAGAGATACTAACCCTGTCACTGGCGTTGACAGTGATGTTACCTGCATTTCCACTGCTGAAGGCGCTGGTAAGGAGTTGTCCACCACCAGTAAGCTCAAGGGTATTCGTGTTAACAGTGATATTGCCTCCACGACCAGCGCTCGTACTTCGCGCACTCACAACCGCTCCATCTGATACGCTCAAGCTCCCAGTAGTGATACTGATATCACCACCCTGACCAGTAGCTTTTCCCTCACTGCTAGTAATCAACCCACTAATCAAATTTCCTTTATCTGGATCTGGATTGACCCCAGAAATGCTGACAGATTCAGAAGCATTGATTTGAATATTTCCCCCCTTGTTTTCTCCAGTGGTTCTAGACAATAGTTCAGCACCATTGGTTAAGGATAGCTCCCTAGCTTTGATATCGATGGTGCCACCATAGCCTGATCCAGAGGTATCGCTGAAGATAAAGCTATTGTCAAAAGAGACAGTATTTCGAGCATTAATCATCACATCCCCAGCACGCCCTTGTCCAAAAGTACTGGTGTCGAATGTGCCATTGGTTAAGAATATGTCCCCAGCTTGGATGTTGATGTCACCAGTCTTGCCAGCCCCTGTTACCTCTGCTTTAGTATTGATAACACTCCTTGCAATATCTACAGAATTATTAGCTTGCACAAATACCCCTGCGGTGTCCCCTTGTCCCAAAATTTTGGCATTTAATTGAGCGTCATTAGTTAAGGAGACCGACCCAGCCTTGATATTAACGCCACCAGTATTGCCCACGGCTCTAGGATTCACATCGCTGAAGAGCGAACTATTTGCAATATCTACAGAATTATTAGCTTGAAGAAATACCCCTCCAGCATTCCCCTTTCCGTAAGTGCTGGCACTGAGGGTGGCATTGTTTAACGACAGCGACCCAGCCTTAATATCGATACTGCCAGTATTTCCAACGGCTTGAGGAGAAAACCGACTTCCAACATCATTAAAGATTTTGCTATTATTTGCAATTGTCATCCTGTCTGTAGCATCAAGCTTGATATCTCCCGCCTGAGTACCAACTGAGTTTATCCCAGCTTTCAGGGTACTTTCTCCCGAAATCCCTAAATTCCGAGCATTGACTGCAATACTACCCCCACCTTTTGCGCTTACATCCAGAAAAGCTCCGTTTGTGAGCGATACATCGGCTCGTGCTAAGCTATTGGGAAAACTCAGCCGCAGATTGTTGCTATCAAAATTTAGCCCTACTGTTCCCTCGGACGCCACTCCTCCCAACTCGACTCGACCACCCAAAGCATTCAACTTCCCGCCATCCAATCTCACTTCGCCGCCCAGCAACAACAAACTCTGACCATTATCAACGGATAAAACACCTCTGTGTTCAATAGAATTAATTGGCTGATTCGCAATTTGATTGAATAGAAAAGCAGAAGGATTCACCGTCAGTAATGCAGGATTGTTTGGCGCAGAAGCACTGAAAAAGCCTTGATTGCCAAAGGCGATCGCATTGGCTGTCGTCGCCACAAATGAACCACGAAGGTCCAAACTGGCATTAGGTCCAAAGACTATCCCATTAGGATTAATCACAAACAAGTTGGGATTGGAAAACCCAGAGGTACTCAGAGTTCCCATAATCTCGGAACGGCTACCACCCGTTACCCGAACTAAAATGTTTTGGATAGCCGCGCTAGGACTAACGAAATCGGCTTTGTTTCCTTCCTTAATGTTGAATTGCCCAAAGCTATGAAACAGGTTCCGACCTGCTACAGTTCCCTCAGTGATAGTGCTGATGTTGTTCGAGAAATTGACGACAGAATTATTAGGTAGGGTTGCATCCGGGACGATTTCCTGTTGTTGAGCCTGAGTAGAGTCTATAGTGGTTAGACAGCAGAAGCTAATTCCGCTAACAAAAAAGAAGCCGAGAATGTACTGTCTCACGATGCTACTTGCCTCTAATGTTACAGTTATTGCTGCCCTGAACGGTGTTGCACAATTGCGTAATGATTTAACGGTCGTACGTAGGGCATAGCCCCACCTACAAAATGTCGAATGTTACAGTTATGACTAGTGTTAGCAGCCTCCCGGCACAACTTCGTAGTTCAGCGTGTAGGGTGCACCGTTGCTTATGCCATCAAATACAAGCGGCGACGAAGAAGAGCTTGAAACTGGTTTGTGACCTACAATTTGTGGCTCTTCTTGGTTGATCTGGTAATCAAGTTCAACGGTTAATGTATTGTTAAAACATATATCCATACCAAGTTGAACTTCTTGTCCCGGATTAATAGGGTACGGATCAGAAGTGACATTATAGTCTTGGATGTATATGTATATTTTGCCTGATGAAGAATTGTTTGCAGGGGCGTCTGACCTTATAGATTTGAAGCGTAATTTGTTTGCCCCCCATGGAACCGGGGGATTTATCTGCACCTTCGGTCGTCCCAGTGTCCATGATATAAGGGGGAACGGTGTTTTCGTATTCTCAGCCATAGCGTAATATCCACAGGAGCAAATCGCACTCGTAGCTACAGCGATTCCAAGCCCTAATTTCCAACTCCAATTTTTCCAGCTTTGAGTCATATCAGAAATTCCCTCTTACAAAGCAACAGGAGTTAAGCTCACTCTGGGTAATTGCTGATAAAAATCAACACTAACCAAATGGTCAAAAGTTTACCCAGGATAGGGACAAAGACACTTTACTGTATGAAAGTTGTCAGCCCCTATTTATTCATCAGGAGAATATTCAGGCTTTTCTGCAATATCCAGATTTTTTTTACAAAACTTTATAAAGTCGTCGAAAATTGTGTCCTGCTGGTAAATGATACTAACTTGCGATCGCTCGGTTGACTGACACGGGGAGACGGGGAAAAATTCACCCCCTCATCCTCCTCATCTCCCCCATCCCGCTTATCCCCCTCATCCCCCTCATCCCCCTCATCCCCCGCTCCCCACCTATGGCACAATAAAGACGGTAATAAGAAAAATATAGATAAGGTAATTTAGTGAGTCCAACTGCTCAGGCTACCGCTGCTGCGCGTCGCGTGGTATTTCCATTTACAGCAATTGTGGGTCAGGAAGAAATGAAACTGGCTCTACTATTAAACGTGATTGACCCCAAAATTGGCGGTGTGATGATAATGGGCGATCGCGGTACCGGAAAATCCACAACTATCCGGGCGCTGGCTGATTTGCTCCCAGAAATCCCCGTCGTTGCTAATGACGCCTTCAATAGCGACCCCAGCGATCCCGACTTAATGAGCGATGAAGTCCGCCAACAGCTAGAGCAAGGGGCGGATATTCCCATAGTTCAGAAAAAAGTCCAAATGGTCGATTTGCCGCTGGGAGCGACAGAAGACCGAGTTTGCGGCACAATTGATATCGAAAAAGCTTTATCAGAAGGTGTCAAAGCCTTTGAACCGGGACTACTGGCAAAAGCTAACCGAGGTATCCTTTATGTAGATGAAGTTAACTTACTAGATGATCATTTAGTAGACGTGCTTCTCGACTCCGCCGCAAGTGGTTGGAACACAGTAGAAAGGGAAGGTATTTCCATACGTCACCCAGCGCGTTTTGTTCTTGTAGGTTCTGGTAACCCAGAAGAAGGAGAACTACGCCCCCAACTCTTAGATAGATTTGGAATGCACGCGGAAATCCATACAGTTAAGGAACCAGCTTTGCGCGTGCAAATCGTTGAGCAAAGGTCAGAATTCGACCAAAATCCGCCAGCATTTCTGGAAAACTACAAACAAGAGCAGGAAGCACTACAACAGAAAATTGTCAACGCTCAAAAGTTGTTACCTTCTGTGACAATTGATTACGACTTGCGAGTAAAAATTTCCGAAGTTTGCTCTGAACTTGATGTGGATGGCTTGCGGGGAGACATTGTAACTAACCGCGCCGCCAAAGCCTTAACTGCATTTGAAGGACGTACCGAAGTCACACTTGATGACATCCGCCGTGTCATTACTTTATGTCTGCGTCACAGATTACGCAAAGACCCCTTAGAGTCAATTGATTCTGGATATAAAGTAGAAAAAGTTTTTAGCCGCGTCTTTGGTGTAGAACTACCAGAAGAGACAACACAAAAAAACGGTACAGGACAAAAGTTAGGAGTTAAAAGTTAAGAATGAAGAGTGAAGAATGAAGAGAAAAGAAATTCTTTTATCTTCTTTCTTTTATCTTCTTTATTTTTCAGCACTTAGCAGTTAATTATGAGATTTTGGCACTTTTGGTTCAACGCTTTTGTTTTATCCAGCCAATACAACCCGCCTCGGTTTGTAGAGATGCTGATGGTACTGCTAGCAATTGCAATGCTGATTGTTTGGAATTTTACGCTAGCGATACCTTATATGATACTTGGTTGGAGCTTCGTAGTTGGGGCATCTATTTCAATCTTGGTACGAGAAGCCATTGCTCCCTCACCTGATATGCGAGTGAACCAATTAGCAGCAGTATTTTTTCTCAGCATCAGTGTTTATGGTTTTGTCCATGTATTTCAAAGTCTCTAACGAGTGAAAAGATAGAAGATAGAAGATGAAAAATAGAAGATGAAAAATAAAAGAATTTCTTCACTCTTGTGTCTTTACTCTTTTCTTTTTGCTTACCATCCTTGCATTTCCACCAGTTCCATACATAATTCATTGATTTGCTCTAAATCAGGTCTATCGGGCAAGGATGAGTTTTGGTACACCTTTTCCATTTCAGCAACTAACTCCTCTGCCATTTTCATCACTTGTTCATAAGAATAATCGCCCTTGAGGATAGCTTTCAAGTCTTCTGCGTCACCAGCCACCCTTCTATCTACAATCACTTCTCCTGTTCGCAATATTTCTAGTCCACTGCGTAGTAACCTAACGCAGTGCATCCCATGCTTAAGGTCAAAACCTGATTTTCTCTCCATTTCTGCCCGAGCTGGGTTTCTGTTTTCCTGCCATGATAAATATGCTTTCCATTCTCTTAAAGCTATTTGATAGGTTTGACTTTTTTTCAGTAGCCGAATAAAATCTTTACGACTATTTGTTAATTCTTGTGTGTATTCTAAAGTTTCATCAGGTAAAGAATACTGTTTAAGCACCCCCTTAAAATCTATATCCGCTGTGAGCAGCTTATATAATTGCTCTGCTTCTTCTAAAAACTCAATTTTTCCTCTAATTAAGTGATAAAGATATTCTAGAAAAGCATTGAGTTCATCTTTTGTAAGTGGTGCTTCATCTTCTATATCAAAATCAGATGGAATTGGTTTCTTTTGCGGTGGATTTAACAACCACTTACGATGAGTTTCGATTTTTTTGATTTGGGCAAAGGCATAACCAGAGTAAGTATGCTTTATCTTCTTGCTAAAAAATATTTGTCTGTGGTTAATTAAATTCTGTCCTACTGGGGTTAAAACAGGATATTCATTTAACCATAGCAATTCTAAAACATTAGGATTTGCCCCAGATAATAACTGAATAATCTTTTTTAATTCGTATATTACTGTGTCTTTGTTTCCATCTAGAAACGGAAACATTCCTAGTTCATGCCAGCCATCATCTTTTTGTTCAATATGGTCAAATCCCAAATAATACCTTTTGGGTGCGATAAATACGCCTCGATAATCATAGTCTGAATCAGGTCTATTTAACCCATAGCCGTGGCTACCTGCTAACCCAATCAAAATCGTTCTTTTTTCAACTTCAATTCTTTTCATCTCACAAAACGACTCCGAAGTCTTACTTTAAGTATTCGCCCTATAGGACTCCTCCGCAGATTTTTGAAATACACGTAGGGCTGGCTGAACACACCTTAGTCCCCACGGTCTCTATCCGGGGGATTTAATAAAGAAAGAATTTTTCTTGTCTCCCTAATTAAAATTAGGGGCTTGTAATCTGTACTTCAATTAAGCATTGTACACAATTGTAAGGATATCACCTGTGTTTCTAATTACAGCGCTTTTCAACTAAATAAACCACTCTGTAGGGGCACGGCTAGCCTCATTGGTATCAACTTACAGCAGTTTTCACGTATTTGAACCACACTGTAAGGGCACAGCAATGCTGTGCCCCTACGGCAAATGTGGTCTATTTACCTGAAAATAGCTGTAATTCTGAATTCTGACAACTGTGTTCTGAGTTCTTTTTTGGTCACAACATGAGGATCATCCTGCTTAAGTTGTAGCTATCGTTTTGACACCACTCCATAGTGATGATAAGCTAATCATGACACCACTTGTTTGTGGTGACACAAACAAGTGGCGATCGCAATAAGTATTTAGCAGTGGTGGAAAAGCAAATTGCACTACTTAATGAACTGGGTTTGACTGGATATGAAGCTACGGCGTACCTAGCATTGCTAGGGCGAAACAGCTTCACTCCTACAGAACTGGCGGCGCGTGCGAAGATTCCACGGCAACGCATTTACGATGTCCTGGAATCTCTTGAAGAAAAGGGGTTATGTATCTCCAAAGACACCTCGCCACGCTCGTATTTCGCCATTGCTCCCGATTTAGCCCTAGAAGCGCTCAGTATAGAGCGTGCAGAGGCTTTGGAGCGCGATCGCCTACAGATGGTTGCTCGCACAAAAGAGCTGATTTCGGATTTGTCTCCCGTTTATCAAGTTGGGCGCGGGCAAAATGACCCCTTGGAGTATATCGACGTACTTGGTAATCCATCAAGAATTGCTAGCAAAGCACTCGCATTGGCGCAAACAGTACGTACCCGCGTTAATTCCTGCATCAAGCGTCCACTTATCCTTACCAAGGAGCAGAATTGGCGTTTTATTCGTGAGCCGCTTTTGCGTGGAGTGACGTACCGCGCCATCTACGAAAAGTCTGCCCTTGAAGACGAAGAACTTCGCGTCTGGCTTACCACCTTTGCTGAATGGGGTCAACAAATCCGTTTCATTCCAGAATTGCCCATCAAAATGCAGGCATTCGACGACGATATTGTACTCCTTTCCATGCAAGATCCAGTCGGTAGTCCGCCTAGCTTCACCGCTCTTGCTATTAGGCACACTGGCATGGTAGCGATGATCAACTTGGCATTTGAGCAACTTTGGGAGCGTAGCGAACCGTATCGTAGCTGACATTATTACTAAGGAAACTAAGTATGTTAACTGACAGCAATACAATTTACGCTGAAGGATATCAACCTGGCTGTATTGGACGCATCACCGAGCTACACGGACTCTACTACAGTCAGTGTTGGGGTGTAGGTGCAGATTGGGAAATCATCGTCGCTCGTGAATTCTGTGATTTTTGTGAGCAGTACAATACGGAGCATGACCTCTTAGTTACGGCGATCGCAGATAATCGTCTCATTGGGTCTGTCGCTATAGTAGGAGATGCTGGCAGCAGTGACCATACTGATGGAGCCAGGCTGCGTTGGTTCATTGTTGACCCTGCTTACCAAGGTCGAGGGATTGTTGACACTCTCCGTCCTATAAGGACGGAGATTCTTTCATCACGGGGAGCGCAACCGCTTTACCCTCCGAAAGCATGCAAGACCCGTGTGTTCCACGGCTGCAAGCCCTCGAATGAGAACTACTTGAGCGGCTGCAACATCTCTATCAGTTGTATAGCCGCAATGTTCGCATGAGTGGACACGCTCAGACAATTGTTTCTTGCCCGTCTCGGTTAAACAATTTGGGCATATCTGGCTTGTTTTTTTGCTGTCAACTTTCAGGAAGAATACACCGCGTTTGCGGCAACACTGCTCTAGTATTTGAAAAAACTGTCCCCAACCAGCATCCAAGCAGTGCTTCCCTAAAAAGCCCCGCGCTAGCCCCTTGAGGTTCAAGTCTTCGACAAATATCATACCTGCCCAATCGCAAAGATTGTGAGCTAAGAACCAGTGATAATCCTTCCTGACATTGCCAATTCGCTCATGCAATTTACTCACCTTTGCTTGCGCTTTTTTACGATTATTCGACCCCTTAACCTTCCTTGATACACTCTGTTGCAGCAATTTAAGCTTGCGTTCGAGCGCTCTTGAAGGTCGTGGATTAGGGAATAATTTGCCGTTTGAAACCGCTGCAAAGTGATTAATTCCTACATCAACACCAATCCCCTCACCGTGCGGCATTACATCAGGAACTTGAACGTTCCATTGCAATGTCAGTATGACAAACCAACCACTCGCACGACGGACTATTCGTGCTTGCTTAACTTCGGCATCACCCAGAATTTCTCGTGATTGGCGAAATTTAACTAGCCCGATAACTGGCAACTTAATACCGCAGTCAGTAACCGCATCTTTACTCAGTTGAGGAAAAACAAAAGAGCGCATAGTCCCCGGCTTTTTAAAGCGAGGGAATCCATGACTTTGTTCCCACATACTGACAAATGCTTGTTCAAGTCGTCTTAATGTTTGCTGTAGGACTTGAGATTGTACACGTTGTAGATTTGGGCTAGTCTTTCGATAAGCCGTTAACGCCTTACATTGATTAGCATACGTTGGACGTTTAGCGTCTGCCGGGATGATGTATTGAGATTTCAGTGAACAAGCGTTTATCTGACAGCTACGAGATTTAAACCAGTCTTTGCGCTCTGCTAAAGCGTAGTTATATACACGTCTACATTCCTCAAGCCAGTCTGTGAAAATAACCGCTTGTTTGGGCGTTGGCTTGAGTTTAAACTCGTAGGTTAGACTAAACACTTGCATCACCTCCTATTTCCATTATACAGTCTTTTTAAGAAATGCCTGGGCGTTTCTTAAAATAGATAGGCAATAAAAAGCCGTCCTAGAAGGACGGGGCTTTAAACCCAAATTTTCGGTAAGATGATTTTAGAAGTTGCAATCCTTAATGTTCGCAGCCCAATGGAAAGCGAGTTTGAAGCCGCTTTCACCAAAGCATCTGCGATCATTGCTTCGATCAGAGGATACATATCTCATGAACTCCACCGCTGCATCGAAGTCCCAAACCGCTATTTACTTCTTGTCCGGTGGCAAACCTTAGAAGACCATACTACTGGGTTTCGTAGATCACCTGAATATGATCAATGGAAGCAGTTACTTCACCATTTCTACGATCCATTTCCAACGGTTGAGCATTTTGAAGGAGTATTACAATACCAGGACAATAGTACTCAGAACGCAGAACCCAGAGTTAAGAATTTACAATAGTTAACGAAACATCCCATAAATAAATTTAGGGGATGCATTCTGACTACTGAATTCTAACTACTGAGTTCTTGTTAATTATTCTTCCGGTTGAAATTGGTCTTTTCCCGCCCCGCATACAGGACACACCCAATCGTCTGGTATGTTCTCAAAGGGTGTCCCAGGTTCTACTCCCCCATCTGGATCGCCCACTTCTGGGTCATATTCGTAGCCGCAGACGTTGCATATATATTTTTCCATCCTTGTCCTCCGTTGATGAAGTGTCTGCCTTATCTCAATCTTACCTGTGTACGGCTTTAATTCGTAATTCGTAATTCGTAATTCGTAATTTCATTGGTCATACGAATTACGAATTATCAATGACGAATTGTTAGCGTAGGGTTGTTAAAGGCACACCTAACCATCCAGCAAAGTTTTCTTTTTGTGCAGCAGAAGGCTTTTCTACTGGTTTTATTTGATACTTAGTTAAACGTGGGGAAGCCAGGGTGACGTTGAGAGTGCAGAGTTCGTCTTGATGGAAAATTGTCACCTGAATGATGTCCTTGGGTTGGTAATCTTTGAGGCGATCGCCTAACCCATTTGCGGCTAACCGCAAACCATCAATAGCCAGCAATTCATCTCCTGGGTCAATTCCGGCAAATTGTGCGGGTGAACCAGCTTCAACAAACTTAATAATCTCCCTTCCATTTTCACTATGAACCTTGACGCCTAAGTAAGGTTCTTCGTCTTTTTCCGCAGCCAATTGCAAGCCAAATGGTTCCAGGTATTCGTTGAAAGGCAAATCTTCAGTCCCATCAATATAGCGTTTGAAGAAATCAGTCAAATCCACACCAGCAATCAACTCAATGACTTCCTGCAACTGTTCTGGAGTGTAACCAATTTCATCTTTGCCAAATTGATGCCACATTTTTACCATGACATCGTCAAGCGATCGCTCATTTTTGTGTCGCGAACGAATCAGCAAATCTAGCAACAACGACACGACTTCGCCTTTTAAATAGTAGGAAATTTGGTTATTGCCGCTATTGGCATCCTGACGATACAGTTTAATCCAGGCATCAAAACTCGACTCCGAAAGCGGTTGTACCTTCCGTCCTGGTGTCGTTTCATACCGACTAATGTCCTTACTCAAATTATTCAAGAATGACTTTGCGTCATAAATTCCCGCCCGCCAGGGGAGCAGCAAATCGTAGTAACTTGTCGTCCCCTCACAAAACCACAGGGATGATGTATAGTTTTCTTGGTCGTAATCAAAAACTTCAAACGCTTTGGGGCGAATACGTTTCACATTCCACAAGTGAAAGAATTCGTGTGCGACCAATTGCAAAAAGCGCTCGTACTTTTCGCGATCGCGAAAACCATACCGCTGATAGATGAGCGAGCAGCAGTCTTTATGCTCCAAACCACCATAAGCTTGAGCAAATAAATGCAACAGAAACACATATCGTTGGTATGGCAACCCACCAAACATTCGTGCTTCTACTTCGATAATTTTCTTAATATCAGCAATCATCTGCTGCACTTGATAATTGCCTTTTCCCCAGATTGCCAGTTCATGGGGTTTTCCCAAGACCTCAAAGTGATGTAACTGCTGGAGACCAATCTCAAAGGGACTATCTACAAGGGTGTCAAAATCTGAAGCACAAAAAGTGTTTGCTTTGTGTGGAACTAGTGGTAATGCTGTAGTGACCTGCCATTCTGGGTGTGGCGGTACAACAGTTACTTGAACTGATTGCCCCTCCCAACCAGGTATTCTAAAAAACAATGCCGCACCATTAAAATAGCCGTGGCTAGAGTCCAAGTGATTTGTTCGCACTGATAGCTCATTGGCAAATATGCGGTAATGTATAGTTATTTGTGAAACATCCTTTGTTTCTACTTGCCAATGATTTTTACTAATTTTTTGCCAAGACAAAGGCTTGTCGTTAGTAAAAGCAGCAAAATATTGTAAGTGCTTGGCATATTCTCGCACTAGGTAGGAGCCTGGTGTCCACACGGGCAATTTCAAATCCAAAATCGGCGATTGGTAGCCCACCAGACGCAACGTCACTTCAAATAAGTGCGTTTCTGGCTTGGGCATTGCCACCTGATAGTGAATTGTCGGCGCGGTTTGCTTGGTGTAAGTGTTAGTGCGAGGTGCAGTTGCTTCAGTCATCTTTGGTTGTAAGTAAGAATTCTGAGTTATCAATTATTAGTTAATAGTTAATAGTTAATAGACAATAGTCAATAGTTGCAAGTCAAAAAGCTAGCTAACTGCTCTTTTCTCAGCACTTCACACTTATTTATACTTTACCAGCTAAATTGAGCAACTGTTTGAAATTGATGAGAGATTCTACGTAATTGGTATTGTCTTTTTTAATTCAACCCGAATCGTACAGCTTTTCCATAAATTTAGTGGTTTCTAAGGACGCTATTTGTCTCACGTTTGCTAAATCTCTAAAGGGTATGTTATGCATTTCCCTAACATTCTGCGAGGCTTTATCGCAGCTTTCTTCTAAACTAACAAGGATGTGAGCAAGTTTCGCTAAAAACCTCTATCTGTATGTTCTGCATCAAAGTTTTACAAAAAATTGAGTCAGGAACTGAGAATAATAATTTGCTAATATTAAGTTCTTCCAACGGTAATCTTGGACAAAGTACAATATCAAATTTTGCTCCTACTCAGTTACTACCTCTTAAGTAGATCTGTGTAGGTTTCCATTAGAACACAATCTATCGAAAATTGAAATCAGCGCTTTCACTGAGATATAGCAGTTCTGGCGTTGCCTACAACACGGCTAGAAGCACAGCATTGCTCATTGGTGTCAACAATCACGTTCAAACGTTTATCCCACAACAGGTAAGAAGGCAGAAGTACGTTCTCAGTAGCGGGGCGCGCAGGCATACGTATTTCTTTTGGTCTATAAATACATTGGGCTTTATACCGTTTGGTAGAAGGCAAAGAACTTGGTTTCAAACATAAATGAACTTTTCTTCTTTCTGCCTTCTGCCTTTCTTTGGTAAATAAAAGTTAAAAAAGCTACAAATAATTAGGAGATTGTTTAGGAATTGGTAATGGATAATCGTGAGTCAATAGTCAAAAATCTATAGTTTTGCAGCTAAAAGTTAGTAGACTATGAACTTAAAATTTTAGACCAATTACCAATTTCCTTTTCAGAAGTTCCTTAGTCTTCACTTCTCAAAGCTTGGGCGACTAGGTAGACTTTAGTCCATTCACCCATTGCCTGATGGGATTTGAGTTTTAACTGGGAAGCTGTGTCTTCTATGGAATGACCAGCTTTACGCAACTCCAGGACAGAGCGCTGCAACGGTGTCAATTGTTCATGCAATTGCTGCCACTGCTTTGGTGTTAGCCCCAAGTTGTGTTCTTTTAAGGAAATTGACAGCCAGCTATCCACCAGTTCTGGTTTTCCCTTGAGGGCAAACACGCGTACAGCGTGGTAACTGATTTTCTCTCGCAGTCGGTATACATCCTTGATTGGCTTATTTAATTTTTTGGCAATCTCATCTTGAGACTTACCTTGCAGGTAAAGCCGCAACCACTCTACAGCTTCTTGCCCAAGATTTTCTTGTAAATAATCCTCAAATTCCTGCTGAACTCTTTGACGCACTGCTTGTTGTTCTTCAGCTGCTTGTGCTTCTTGATATTCGGCGACAGCCTGAGTATCGACTAAGTTAACCCGATTGTCGCTGTCATCTGTGAGAATCTCCTCAGAAACCAGCCTGACTAAGTCATTGGTGGGCACTTGGGTTAAGCCACCACGTTGAGTCCTTCTCAGGTAATTTACAAAACGATACACCAAAAGCGGTTGGTTGCGTACTGGTCGCAAACAATATTCTTCTACACTGGCAAACAGCAGGGCATTCCTTAATCGCTCATCACTGGTACATTGAGTGATGTCAGTCATTTGTTGTTGTATGTAATTATCACTTTGGAGTAATTCTTGGATCACTTCTTGCAGCACATCCAGCACTGTGCGGGAGCGATCGCGACTCAAGGCAATCCAAGTCTGAATTTTATGGCGTAATGTCACCAAACTCCCCAACCGAGTGATCAGGTTGCGGTAAGCACGTTCTCTGCCAATTCCTAAGTAGCGCTGACGCAAAATCTTGTAGCGGTACTCCATCGCTTGTTTGGCGATATCCAGTTCTTTTGGGTTAAGTGTCTCATACCGATCTAAATCACTTCCCAAAAGCCATTTGACTATACTTTGGCGATTGGCAACACTTTGTTCTGGACATTCCATAGCCAGCTGCTTTTGCCAATATTGCGCCAGTTTTTCCGCCGACAAAACCATAGTGAGATTGCGCTCCTCGAAACCCTGTTTTAAAGTTTGCATCACAACCCCCTTTTATCCCTGTTTATTTTTTCATTAGCAGCTGCACCTGATTTGATGATGTCCATGATGACATTTGATGTGTTTCCACTTTTATTACGTTTTGGCTCACTAGATTTATGCAGGAAGTTCTAAGTTTTGATGCATCCACACAATCAAAGAACTACAGAAAATCAACCTTTGTGAGCGATTCTCGCCACTCTCCCTAAATTTAAACTTTTATTAACTAGGAGACGTTGTGTTAACGAGGTCAAAAGCGATTTCCCTTAAATGTACGGCGATGCTGGGTATTCTGGTCACAGGTTAGGAAAAGCTAACATTTTGCACCTGATGCCTGCTGGCTAATTTGATTCACCTGTTTAGACGTTGTTTTACCAATGTATGTTTCACCCTCTAGAATTCCCTATCGGGAGTATACAGTATTGCCATTTTTGATACTAATACTTAAGCATTTACGTATATTTATGCTCACTTGCCGCTGACAACTGGGCTTTTCCCTTGACCAAAAGTGTATTATATGCATTTTGCTTGACTCGATTTGTTGAAGGTCAGTTTAGCTTGGAAGCTAACCTTTGTGTATTCTTAAATAGATATAGATATAAGCAAAATCAACTTATGCACTTTTGGGATGGAAAAGCGAAACAATGGCTACAAATCTCTCACAGACTCAAGTCACGGTTCAGCCAACAAATATTGCGCCTTCACTATCGTTTGACCGCACAACGACCGTGTTAAGTACTTAAGTCTTAGGGGACTACCATTTCGATGTTCAAACGCGGAGCAGATTTTCTTCTATAGGTTTTTATCCGCTTGTATCCGCATTGGAAATACTGGGTTGAAAGACTTACTAGTGCAGCACGGCAAAAATTGAGTTCTGGTGGGTTTGTTGTCAGAATGAGTTTACACACCACTTGTAGAACTTTGGCAAATCCATCATCGAAAATTTGGGTAGGAACCCCGTCCTTCGTTTGACGGCTTTACATTCTTTATGAACCATTGCCGCCTTGGAGGTACTGAATTCCGTGTAGTTTTGCAATCTACTTTCGTTTGGGCAATTACAAACTGAAATCTTTCCCTCTGTACGCACAACGGTTTTGCTCCGTAGAGCCTCGCTTTCGCGGTTAAGTTAGCTTCGACAAAGTTAACGGTCGGTACTATATCAAAGACACTGACTTAACCCTCTAAATCTGTTTAATCCTTGATTTCTAGAGCTTGGAACTAGCGAAAGCATTCCAAGGTAGGAACTCAAACACTTGCCGTTAACGTAGTACACGAAGTACTTAGTCTGGTCAACTAATCCTAAAAGTTTGAGGCTAGAAGCCCCTCGCCTTTAGGCAGGGGTGTTGACATTAAACAAAATGGTATTGGTGAGAAATAAGAAAATGCAATAGATTTTATCATTTATTGATTTTTTTGTGAATGTAAAATATATTATTCCTCTTCACATGAGAAACAACAGTATACTATATTATTTTGAAAAAGCGACGAAAAATTTAGAAGTACCCATGAGGGTACTCTTATAATCTGCTGGATGTTGAAAAAGCTAGGTTAAGACCGAACATCCTCATAAAACTGCTTCAGGTATTGTGGCGAAACGCCCAAACCCCAAAGAAAGCCAATATAAAGATATATGGCTGTGGCTTTTAGGAAACCCCAGTGTGCCACACGGCGATCGCTACTTTGGACAATGCGGTTCACCAGGTGGATTCGCCCCTGCTGCACCAGCTTCAGGCATAAGTCAGCTTCTTCCATAATTGGAAGATTGCTGTCAAAACCCCCAGATTTCCAAAAATCCGCACGGCGTGCAAAAATGACTTGATCCCCAAATAACAAACGCAGTCCTTTAAAGAACAGGTGTGGGCGAAAAAGCAATGGCGCGTAATAACTTTTTACAAAGTTGTGCAGTGACACTCCCCAACGCGTGATTTGATCACCTGTCATTAAAGAAATAAAACCTCCAGCAGCAACAGTTTTGTCTACTAGTGTTTGTTCAATGATTGCCACAAGATCATCTGGAACCAAGGTGTCTGCATGCAAAAAGCAGAGGATTTCTCCCGTTGCAACCTCCGCACCTTGGTTCATTTGTGCAGCGCGTCCAGATTTTTTGGCAACAATGACGCTCACTCCTGCTTTCTGGGCTATAGCGACAGTTTCGTCAGAACTGCCACCATCTATAACGAGCACCTCACGAGCGGCGGGTACCAGTATACTGAGATGGCGTAGTGTGCGTCCGAGACATTGAGCTTCATTGAGGGTGGGGATAATAATCGAGACACTAGACATAAATTAGTCATTAGTCATTAGGAGCCAGTACTGCAGGAGGTGACGACAACCTGCTGCAGGAGGGTTTCCCGACAGCAGGCAACTGGCTCTCCCGTTGGGGTTTCCCGACCTAGGTATCTGGCGTTCATTAGTAAACATTAAAAAAAGTTGGTTATCATGTCCTTCTGACTGTGAGCTACCGACTATTGACTAAACTACCAACTACCTGCGTACGATAGGATTTTCCACCGCTTGTCTGTACTCTTGCACTTGTTCTGTGTAACCGATAGGCAGAACGGCTTCGACGTTTTCATGGGGACGAGGAATAATGACCCAAGATTCCAAGGTACCGCCATGAACTTGTTCTACTGCCGCAATACCAGCTTGCATAGCGGTTTTTACCTCAGATACATCCCCACGAATATTAACTGTAAAACGAGCGCTACCCACTCTTATATAACCTACGAGGGTAACTCGACCAGCTTTGACCATGGCATCTGCCGCTGCAAGCACGGCAGGAAATCCCTTTGTTTCTATCGATCCAACTGCCTGTAGTGACATTGGTTATCTCCTAAATTAATAATCAAGTAAGTAGATCGGGTAAGACAAGGATATCGCTCCCCCCTCTCCCCCTTCAAATCTGAGCGTACAACTTTAAGAGCACTCGACTCAAGCAAGTCAGTATGCTTACCGAAGAAGTCGGTTTATAGAAGGTGTTTGCACCCATCGTAAGCGTATATTTTTTTTGATGGCAGTACAAGTAGCTCAATAAGCTCAATAAGTTGCTTCATAGTTGGTTGTCAGCTGCCAGGACTAAAACGCAGGTAAGGGAGACCGCCTTGAATATTCTGACTCCTAAGTTGCTACCCACATCTTCTTTCTTGGTCAAAGTATAAAAGCCTTCTAAGAAATGCTTTCCCATTCCCCTGAGTTTATCAAATGAATAATCTTGGCAATAGGTATGGTTGTTGTTAGACAAAATTATCTACGTAATTCTCCGTAAATAGCATGTTGTTAACTCAATTTTAATCTTATCATCCTTGACAATCTAAATCATAAATTTTTAGACTAAATAAGTGTTTAATAAGTATATACTTATTATCCCTAAAAAGTTAAAAAAAAGCAGCACATGATACGAAAATTAAGTGCTGTGAATGATAGATTTTTGTGTTTTTACCTGGTTTGCACTAAGGTGATTTTCCTCTGATTAGAAGCAGTTCCAAAGAGTATAGCTAATATGCATTTCGCACTTTACTAATTTATTGATTTTGCTACTTATAGAGCGAAAATTTTGACAAATAAATGAGCGTAAGTTTTATTTTTGTTTGATATTATTAATGAAAAGATGCAATAACTAGATTTCTGCTATTAGTAGGAGTCAATATCACTCGGCAATAGTTCAGTCAAGTGGTAGAGCTTTGTCATTCAAATACCTAACATAATTATGCTGTAAATGAGTGGAATTAAAGCGACAATTTAGCAGTTATTTTCAGGGGTTTGTGCTTGGTTTTTATAAGTGGAACCACCAGCCGCCAGTGGTGGTTGGTGGATTCATTCGTTTTGTCTGGTTAGTTGCCACGGTAGAGAGAAATTGTCAGATTCATTTATTTGGTATTGACGTAATACTAGTTGTTTCACTATTAATGCATATGAATTTTCATCATCCACTAGTTTCAGTCATTATTCCTGCATATAACGCCGAAAAATTTATTGTTGAAACACTAAATTCTGTGCTTTATCAAACGTATAAAAATATTGAGGTATTAGTTGTTGATGATGGCTCCCAAGACCGAACTGCTGAAATTGTAGAATCTTTTGCCCAAAAAGACAACCGAATTATTTTTTTAAAACAAGTAAATGCTGGAGTGGCTGCTGCGCGTAATTTAGCCATTCAAAAGTCTAGTGGAGAATACATTGCACCGATAGATGCCGATGATATTTGGGATACTCTAAAAATAGAAAAACAACTGAAATTGATGTTGGAATCGGAATCATCAGTAGGGTTAGTTTATGCAAGGTCAGTGTTTATAAATGAACACGGTTCAGTGATTGGTAAATACCACAAAGCTGATGATTTTTTCGAGAGTCAAATTGTAGAGGGAGAGGTTTACACAGCTTTGTTGTACTCCAACTTTATGGCAAATGCCAGTGTACCTTTGATCCGCCGTGCTTGTTTCGAGCGAGTTGGTTATTATAACTGCAAATTAAGAGAAAAGAATGCTCAAGGTTGTGAAGACTGGGATATGTACCTGCGGATTGCTGAATTTTATCAGTTCCGAGTTGTGCCAGAGTTCTTAGTCGGATACCGTCAAGTCGTTGGAAGTATGTCTGCCAACTATTTGACAATGGCAAAGTCTTATGAACTAGTTTGGGCAGATGTGAAGCAACGACATCCAGAAATTCCCAATTATATTTATCAATGGTCTGCCAGTAATTTTTATATATTCTTGTCAAATAAAAGCTACACTTGCGGTAACAACTTAAGTTGTATCATGTGGCTGCATAAAGCAATAACCAAAGATTCTATGCAGCTTCTCAATACGGGATTATATAGGGTGTTGATTCCTTGTATTATAAAAATTTTATTGAAACCAGTGACATCTTTAATCTGGAAAGACCATAAAGCTTGGTTGAATTTTAAGCAACAGTTTAAGCAGAAACAACAAGGAATTAAAGTACTGGCAATTTCAGATATGAACGGGCAAATAAATATAGAAAGCCGAGAAAGTAAGAAATTGTATGATACAGTTTTGCAGCACAGATGGTCTCAAGTCTTTCAGACTTGTCAGACTGTATTAACTCCAAAGACAACGATAAAACAAGCTTGAGGATTTCCTGCCAATATGTTTGCACCAGAGCAAAAGACAATGACAGAAGCAAAGGCAATGAAAAGTCTCTTGCCACTGCTGAAACTTTATCCTTGGGCAATTCCAGCAACTATCGCTTTAGGCATTTTAGCCTCTTTGTCTGAAGGATTAGGAATTAGTCTATTTATACCTTTTCTCCAAAGTTTGGATACAACAAACTCGCAAGGAGGTGGTAACTTCTTAGTAGGTTTTTTGAATAGATTATTTATTAACGTTCCCCAGGACAATCGTCTCCTCATTATTCCGCTGTGTATTCTAGGATTAGTTTTGCTGAAAAATTGCCTTTCATATCTTAGCGGGCTTCTCAATTATTGGCTCTACTGGCATATCAGCCATCAGTTACTATCGAGGGTTTTTCAGCAGCTTTTAAGCGTGAGTTACAGCTTTTTGGACTCTCATCAATCAGGGAAATTATTCAATACGCTAGATGTCGAGACATGGCGAACCTGCGATGCAATATTTCTATTAGTTAATATTGCTATTAGTCTCTGTACAGTTTTTGTGTTTGTGATTCTGCTCATGCTGACATCTTGGCAACTCAGTTTGTTAGTTGCTGTTGCCTTGGTGCTGATTTCATTGAGTATTCAACAAGTGACACGCAAGGCAAAAAATTTGGGGAGACAGGCGGTAGAGGCAAATAACAAACTTGCTAACCGGGTGATGGAAGGCTTCTACGGCATGAGAGAGATTCGTGCCTTTGGTCATGAAGATTACGAACTACAGCGTTTTAAGCAGGCATCAACTCATCTACGTACTATTTCTATAAAACTATCTAACTTCTACGCAATTACGGGCCCGCTATCGGAATTTTTATCAGTTGCTTTATTAGTTTGTATTTTAATTATAGCTCTGCATTATAAATCTGATATTTCTACTTTATTAACATTTATTTTTATGCTTTATCGCCTCCAGCCAGTTGTGAGGCGGTTAGATAGTGACCGTGTTAATTTTCTTGGTTTATTAGGTGCTGTAGAGAATGTCATGTCCTTCTTGAACCGCTCTGATAAACAGTATATTCAATCTGGTGATATTCAGTTTCAAGGTTTACAGCGAGGAATCACTTTTGAGTCTGTTGATTTTCGCTACAACGCCACAGAAAAACCTGCACTTGCGGATGTTTCGATTTATATTCCACAAGGTAAAACAACCGCAATTGTTGGACCATCAGGTGGAGGGAAATCAACGCTCATTCGCTTGATTTGCCGCTTTTATGACATTACAGAGGGAGAGATTTATGTTGATAATTTTCCTCTAAAAAGCTTGAATTTATCTTCTTGGCGGAGTCGAATTGCGATTGTTAGTCAAGATGTACACATATTTAGTACAACAGTGGGGGAAAACATAGCTTATGGTCGATTAGATGCTACAAAAGCGGAAATTATTGCTGCTGCTAAAAAAGCGAATGCCCATGAATTTATTAGTAAATTACCTGAAGGCTACGATACTGTAGTTGGCGATCGCGGAATTCGGCTCTCAGGAGGACAAAGGCAGCGTATCGCTTTAGCTCGTGCGATCGTTCGTGAACCAGAGATTTTGATTCTGGATGAAGCGACTAATGCTTTAGATAGTTTATCTGAAAATCTCATTCAGGAAGCTCTTAATTCTTTTAGTCAAAATCGTACAGTGATTGTCATTGCTCACCGTTTATCTACTATTGAGCAGGCAGACCAAATTATTGTGGTGCAAGAAGGACGGGTTATAGAACAAGGCAATCTCCAGTATTTACTCAAACTTAATGGATTATTTGCCAAGCTCTACAATCTGCAATCTGGTGGTACTCAAGTTTAAATATTTAGAACTCATAAAATTAACAAGATTGTAGAAAATGATGAAGAATCAGCCTCTAGTTTCTGTGATTACTCCCTTCTTAAATGCTGAAAAATTCATCCAAGAAGCAATAGAAAGTGTACTCGCTCAATCGTATGAAAATTGGGAACTATTGTTAGTAGATGACGGTTCAACTGATAAAAGTAGCGCGATCGCCCAGCAGTATGCTTCCCTGTACCCACAAAAAATATATTATCTCGAGCATGAGGGTCACCAAAATCGCGGCAAAAGTACTTCTCGCAACTTGGGGATCAGCAAAGCTCAAGGCGAGTATATTGCTCTTCTAGATGCTGATGATGTCTACTTACCACAAAAACTAGAACAGCAAGTGGCAATTTTGGAGTCTCAGCCTGAAACTGGTATGGTCTACGGACCTACTCAACATTGGCACAGTTGGACAGGAAAACAGGAAGATTACCAACGTGACAATATGAGACCACTTGGTGTTCAGCCGAATACTTTGTTTTATCCGCCAAGCTTGCTGACTCAGTATTTAAACATTGATGGGATCGTACCTTGTACTTGTGGCTTGCTAGCGCGAAAGGAGGTCATAGAAGCTGTAGGGGGATACGATGACTCAATTCAGCATATGTTAGAAGACCAGGTGTTGCTGGCAAAAATTTGCCTACACACACCTGTGTTTGTGGACGGGAACTGCTGGGATCGGTATCGCCAACACCCAGATTCTAGTTGTTCTCAGGCAATGCAAGCAGGAGAGTATCATTATTCAAAACCCAATCGACCACATCAAATTTATTTGAACTGGCTGGAGAAGTACATCACTGCACAGGGAGTTAAAGACGCTGAACTTTGGAAGGGGCTACAAAAGGCTTCGTTCCCCTATCGCCATCCTGTGTTGTACTTCCTGTCGCGAGTCCAAAAGAAACTGAAGCGAATTGCACGCAAAAAATTACCCAGTTCCATCCACCGCTTTGTAGGAACGCAATTGCTTCGTGATAAATATATCCCCCCTACGGGATATGTGGATTTTGGTAGCTTGCGGCGAGTTACGCCCATGAGTCACGTGTTTGGCTATGATAGAGGTCAGCCTGTTGACCGCTACTATATTGAAAACTTCCTGACGCTTTATCAAGATGATATTCGCGGACGCGTGTTGGAAATTGGCGATGATGGCTATACAAGGCAGTTTGGTGGGAATCGCCTGACTCAAAGCGACGTCCTTCATGTCACAAAAGGCAACCCCAAGGCAACTATCATCGGGGATCTTTCCTCCGGCGACAATATTCCATCAAATAGCTTTGATTGCTTTATTCTGACGCATACAATACAACTCATTTACGATGTGCGGGCGGCGGTTGAGACAGTCTACCGCATCCTCAAGCCTGGAGGAGTCGCCTTGGTGACAGTTCCCGGCATTAGTCACATTGGCGACTATCAATGGGCTGATTACTGGTGTTGGAGTTTTACTGCTTTATCGGTACAGAAGCTGTTCGAGGAGTTCTTTCCCAAAGAAAATATTCAGATTGAGACTCATGGAAATGTGCTAGTTGCTACTGCATTTCTTTATGGGCTGGCAACAGAAGAACTGAAGAGGGAAGAATTAGACTACTGCGATCGCAATTATCAAGTCACAATTACTATCAGGGCGGTGAAGCCACAGACACCATGAAAATACCTGGAGTAGGCAAACTGAAGCGAGTGGCTAAACGCGTGCGGGGGCGTTTCGCACCAGGAGGTCTGATTTTGATGTACCACCGCATTATTCAGCTGGAACCTGACCCTTGGTCAATTTGCGTCAGTCCCCGCAATTTTGCCCAACAGATGGAAGTGTTACGTAAATTTGGCAAAGTTGTCTCGTTACAGCAATTAAACCAGACATTGCAACAGGGCAAGACTCCTCATTGGCAGATAGCTGTGACCTTTGATGATGGTTACACAGATAATTTGTATAATGCCAAACCTGTGTTAGAGCGTTACGACATTCCCGCCACCATGTTTCTCACCAGTGGATATATGGAGCAAAAACGTGATTTCTGGTCGGATGAACTCTCTAGGTTGTTGCTGGAACCTGGAACTTTACCAGAAGTTCTGTGTTTAGAGATTAACGGTACAACCCATCGCTGGGAATTAGGTACAGCAGCCAACTACAGCGAAGAACAATATCAGCAATATTGTTCTTGGAAAGCAATGGGGGAAGATAACCCCACCCCTCGCCATGCTCTTTTCCGCACACTTTACTGGCTGCTATCGCCCTTGCTCCCGGAAGCACGACAAAACGTTATGGATGAACTGCTGGCGTGGGCTGGTTCTGTCCCAATACTGCGCCAGAATCACCGCATTGTGAATTTAGAGGAAGTGTCTGCTTTAGCAAAGGGCGGGTTGATTGAAATTGGCGCTCATTCTGTGACACACCCATTTTTGTCTTTTCTACCTACCGCCAGACAGAGGGAAGAAATTCAACACAGCAAAACTCATCTTGAGGAGATTATAGGACAACCAGTGGTGAGTTTTGCATATCCCCACGGCAACTACTCAGAGGAAACAACAGCTTTAGTGCGGGAAGCGGGATTTACCAGTGCTTGCACAACGTATCCTCGGACTGTACGGCGGTGGGATTGGGCAAGGAACAGTGCCGGAGGCGATCGCTTTAAATTACCTCGCGTCGTTGTCGAGGATTGGGATGGAGAAGAGTTTGGCAAACGCTTGTCTGAGTGGAGAGCAAGGGGATAGTTAATCATACTGAAAGTTAGCTCGTTAAGATGAGATAGTTATTCATCTCTTGTGCTATGGCTCCCAAGGACAAGCTACCGATTGTCAATTTGGCCCAACAGCTTAACCCTGTTTTGACACATCATCCTGTCCTGTCGAGTGATCGATCAAGATGGAGTGGGATGTTTTTCGCCCACTTTCACCATCCCGCACATGAAAGTCCAGAACACCAGTGGGGGCAGCATCTCATTGGCATTACCAGTGTTAAGCATTCGCTTGAATCGAAGCATCGATTGAATGGTCAGCGCCAGAACAATTACTGTAGACCTAATGAGATATTGCTTGTTCCATCTGGAGTCAGTTATGCAGGTAGTTGGCAGCAAGCAGGCGAATTTTCCTTACTCGGTTTCTCTCCCAACTTCTTTAAACAAGTGGCGTTTGAATCTATTCAGACTAAGCAAATTGAACTCATTCCACAGTTTGCTGTAACTGATCCATTTATCCAACAAATTGGATTTGTCCTCAAAGCTGATGTAGAAGCGGGACATCCGACTGGTTCATTGTTTGGTGAATCGATAGCAACTGCATTGGTTGTTCATTTACTGAAACAGTATTCAGTGTGGCAACCACAGCTGTCATCTGAAACAATCGGTGGTTTAGCTAAGTACCAATTGAAAAAAGTACTGGATTATATTCATGCCCATTTCCACCAAGATACGAGCCTGTTAGACATGGCTAAAGTGTTGGATTTGAGCCAGTATCATTTTTGTCGTCTATTTAAACAATCAATGGGTATAGCTCCACACCAGTACGTTACTCAATGTCGTATTGATCGAGCAAAACAGTTGTTACTAAAGAGTCAATTGACAATTACAGAAATTGCCTTTGAAGTTGGCTTCACTAATCATAGTTCTTTCACCAGGGTCTTTCGCCAGTGTGTTGGTGTGACGCCTAAGACGTTTAGAGATTCGCAGTAAGATTTCAGCAAGATCTGCACAGTTTGAGCAAACCTTGTCAAGCTTTTGAGGAGGTGCGATCGCTACACTCAATATGCTGCGATGAGGAAACGCTATGCACAAAATCATGTGCAAAGAACCATACGAGCCAAAACCCAAGCGTCAAAAATCGCCTTGGTGGATGGCTCTCGTCTTCGCGATAGGCATTCTGACATTGGGCATGCTCGCCGCATTGTGGGGTTATTCAATGGGTAGTGGATACGAGCAACAGGTCATTAATCCGCCCATCTATCCACCCGACTGGTTTTTCTGGGCTATCTGGCTCGTACTATACCCCATGCTTGGAATCTCGACGTGGTACGTATGGCGGCGTCGGCAAGAGCCATCTGCCAAAGTTGCACTTGTGGTCTTCGTCATCCACTTCATCGCAAATCTGTCGTGGGTTCCGGTAGTACACGCAACGCAAAGTACGCTTGCCGTCCCGGTACTCATGGACATTTTTGTTGACTTATTTGTATTTGCCACCGCGATCGCTTACTGGCGTGCGTCGAAAACTGCGTTTCTGTGGCTGCTACCGTACCTCGCTTGGAACGTATTCACGACGTTCATCAAGATATGGAGGCTGCTTCTTAACGTCAGTTGAGTCTTCGCAGACAGCGACGACATATGTATCAGGGCTGTATTGCAAAAACTTTTTTAGGAGTGAATGATGAGCAACGTAATTCTTTTGTTCACATTATTCGGAACGGTTCTGATTTTTGAGTGAAATGGATCGGCAGAATACTTTCTACATTCTCTGGCGGATTAGGGACGATGTAGTGGGTGATAACGTGACCACCATTAGATTGATTACCTGCTTCAATACCCGCCTCAACTGCTCTTCTCACCTCAGCAGTGTGTCCCCGAACGGCGACTAACATCCGAGCGCTTTCCGCTAGCCCATAATAGACAATGGTGACTGCAGCAGCTTTCACCATTGCGTCCGCTGCTGCTAGCACAGCCGGAAAACCCTGGGTTTCAATGACTCCAACCGCCATTGGCATGGCTTTATACTCCAACAATTGGTGATATTCATTGTACAAGGAAGCACTCACAATTGCTGAACACACTTCCAACTAAAAAATCTCCAATTTGTACTAATCCTAGAAACAATGGTGGGTTACGGCGCACTTAGTCCTGTATGGAAAACCTCAACTGTCATGTGCCTAACCCACCCTACACAATGGATAATTTATTTTTTGGTACTCCCTTAGGGGATAATTTATTTGTTGGAAATCCCTTATTACTCAATCCCCAATCCCTAATCCCCAATCCCCAGTCCCCTTTACGATTGATTTGTAGGTGCGCTGGTGGCTCGTGTATCTATGAATGCCTGAGAAACTTTCGGTACATACCAGTTGATCTTCTCACCTTTTCCCAGTGGAGTCACAGGAACATTGAATTCAACTGCTCCCGTACCTTGATTTGTGCTCACAACTAAGTTGGTTCCTTTCGGCACCTGAATGACAGCACCACCCGTCAATTCTTGATTTTGTCCGTTAGGGGTGAGGGCGATCGCCGTAACATCATTTGGTATATAAACTCCTTGACAGTCCCAGTTATTCTGAGTTGTTTGACCATTCCCTAGAAAATACAATCCTGCACCATAGGGAAAATCATCATCATCAACATTTTCTGGTAGGGGTCCGTAGACAGCGAGAGTCTTTCCTGTTTCATTCCGGCACTGTCCCCAGTTGATCCCCGACTCGATAGTGTATTTTTGAAACTCTAGCTCATTGAGTCTAGTTTCGATTTGCTCTGGCGTCAAATCTTCAAGTTGCGTTTGTGTATTTTTCACTGAACGCAACTGATTAATCTCTTTAGTCAATGCTTTGTATTCAGTGCTCTTAGTAAATTTTGGTGCATCTGCCAAAGAAGGCTCAGCAAAAACTAAATTTGCCAACAATATTAGCACCATCAAAATACATTTGAAAGCTTTCATGACTTTTACCCAAAATGATTGACAAAAACATTTTTAAGCTTATGTCTTATAAGCAGAATTCGCAACATTGTACTTACTGCGTACTTACTGCCACTATGGCTCTGCAACTTACGCCTTTGTCTTACTAATTAACAGCTTACAATACCATCTATACTGATTTTTTACAACCTTAAGAAAAAGTTAATTTTATAAAGTATTTTTACGCTTACCGTATCTCTGCAATTTCCCTTGAGCAAGCCATACAGATACTTTGATGATTTACTTGGGCTGAATTTGAAGTTACTCTATTGGGATTTTATGTATTATCTGTTACTAATATTTTGTAGTTAAAAAGACTTTTTATCCTAAAAAAACAAAATTGAAGTATTCCGATGCACTTTATGTAAATTACGCTTTTTTAAAGCAAGATGATTTGTCATCTGTCAAAAGACTTGATTAAAAAAAAGACTTAAGGTAGGATTTAGTTTGCCAAGAAAACCAAACATAACAACTAAGTTCATTTCATTGTTTAAAAGAAATAAGTTAGGATTTGGGTTGCAAAAATCTTTGATTCAAAAGCTCTTTAATCATTCCCCATATTTCTATCTATATATGCGCCTTTCCCAACTTTAAAACTAGCAAAATGAAAAAGGAAATATCATCGTATCAGAGTGCTCATGGCTTAAAGCCAAACTGTCTATCCTTTGGAGAAGTACTAGCGCAATCGTTTGCCGTCATAGCTCCCACGACAATCCCAGCATCCAACATCGGCTTAATCGTAGCACTGTCAGGAAACGGTACCTGGCTAAGCTTTCTCATCGGTTTGCTTGGGCTAGTGTTTGTCAGCATCAACATCAACCATTTTGCTAGTCGTTCAGCTTCGCCTGGCTCACTTTACTCGTATATTGTTAAGGGACTAGGTCCAACAGCAGGTGTGATTTGCGGCTGGAGTTTGGTGCTGGCATACTTGTTTACAGGGATGTCAGTGTTGTGCGGTTTTGCCAACTTCAGCAGTATTTTGATTGGTCATTTGGGCATCCATCCCTCCAGCATTACCCTGTTGGCATTAGGTGCAGGGATTGCTTGGTATGCGGCGTATAAAGATATCCAACTGTCTGCGATCGCCATGCTGTGGATGGAGGGAATTTCCCTAGTCCTGATTGCGCTGTTATGTCTTTTGATCTGGGCGCACAAAGGTTTTGCACTCGATATGCCACAACTAACCCTAGAAGGTGTCACTCCTGGTAGTGTGGCAACAGGGCTAGTGCTGGTGATGTTTGGCTTTTCTGGGTTTGAAAGTGCCACCTCGTTGGGTGATGAAGCTAAAAACCCACTGCGAACTATCCCTAGATCTGTAATGGGTAGTGCAATTTTGGCTGGTTTGTTCTTCCTTTGCACAAGCTATATTGAAGTCCTAGGTTTTCGTGACGCAGGCGTTTCCATCACCAAGACAGAGGAACCATTGGCTTTCCTTTCCCAACAGATAGGCATGGGATTTTTAGGAGATTTGATTGCCTTTGGTGCGCTGTTTAGTTTCTTTGCCTGTGTACTTGGTTGTATCAATCCGGCTGCCAGAATTTTCTTCATGATGGCGCGTCACGGATTGTTTCATTCTCGCTTAGGTGCGGCGCACTCATCCAACCGTACACCCCACGTAGCAGTAACGATGTGTTCGTTCCTGACGTTCTTGGTTCCGGCGGTGATGGCGCTATTTCACATCAAATTGTTCGAGAGTATGGGTTATTTGGGAGCTATCTGTAGTTATGGATTTTTGACAGTCTACATCCTGATTTCGATCGCGGCTCCAGTTTACCTGCACAAGATGAGAAAACTGCGTCTGCATCATGTCGTGTTCAGTTTATTAGCAGTCGGCTTCATGATGATTCCTGTGTTAGGTAGTGTGGGAATTCCTGGTAGTACCATGTTCCCTGTGCCAGAACCTCCTTACAACGTGTTTCCCCACCTGTTTTTGTTATATCTGCTCCTCACTTGTGGCTGGTTCTTTTTGCAAAGGCTTCGCTCTCCAAGAATTGTTGTGGAAATGCGCCAAGGAATTGAAGAAATTCATACCAGATTCAACGACAGGCAAAAGCTTTAAAACAGTGAACAGTGAACAGTGAACAGTGAACAGGCGTATGGTGGGGGATGCGCGACCCGCCACCAACGCCTTCCACGCTCTTGGTGTGGTGTTTCCCCCTCTAAGCGATGAAACTGATAACTGATAACTGTTAAATTCATCAATCATACTTTTGGAATAAATTGAATAGAATGGGGTAGTGCTGAAAGTTATGAAAACTTGAAATTTCGTTTTCAGCCATCTACCACAAAAAGAATTAATCAACTATCATAAGTATGAAAATCAAAACTTTATTTATCCGTCTATAAATATCATTTTTTATTTAAGATTCTATATAAAATAGAGGAATAAAATTTGAATATTCTAGAGTTTTCTTTATTAGTTTGGATTGGGTCATTAACCGCAGGCTTTTTAGGAGCGCTTACTGGTTTAGGGGGTGGAGTTGTGATTGTCCCCTTATTAGTTTCAGTCTTTGGAGTTGATATCCGCTACGCAGTTGGTGCTTCCTTGGTGTCTGTCATTGCGACTTCCCTAGGTGCGGCATCTACATATATTAAGCAAGGATATACTAATTTGCGATTGGGAATGTTTCTAGAAGTAGCGACAACAATCGGAGCTTTAATAGGAGCAATGATAGCCACTTTTATTTCTGTTAAAGCATTGTCCATCGTCCTTGCTGTTGTTCTACTTTATTCGGCTTTCCTATCACAACAACCCAAACTCGACAACCTTGAAACTGAGTCACCTGACCCCACAGGAACTTATTTACAACTCAATGGTACTTACCCAACTCCTGAAGGACTGATGTCTTACCAAGTTCATTCTGTCCCCGGTGGGTTTAGCGTGATGTTAGTTGCTGGAATTCTTTCTGGATTACTTGGCATTGGTTCGGGAGCATTTAAAGTCTTGGCGATGGATCAAATTATGCGTATCCCGTTCAAAGTTTCTACAACCACCAGCAATTTTATGATTGGCGTTACCGCCGCCGCATCAGCAGGAGTTTACCTAGCGCGGGGTTACATCGATCCAGGACTATCAATGCCGGTCATGTTGGGAGTATTACCTGGTGCTTTTTTGGGGGCGCGAGTCTTGATAGGAGCCAAAACTCAGACTTTGAGAATTATCTTCTCTCTTGTGCTGGTGGTTATGGCGTTCAAGATGGTCTACAACAGTTTAATCGGGAGGCTTTAGAATGACGAAAACTTTTGGTTTCTGGTGGGGTTCATCTACATCATTAGAATCATCAGAGAGTGAAGTTATTAAATTCCAATTGCAGCAGGAAAAACCAAACAGTGATATTCAAGAGTTACCCCAGCAAAGCGTTAGCATGGTGACGAAGTCCTCCAATGACTGTGAGGTTGATGTAAACAAGGAAGATACGAAAACACTCAGCGAACTGCAATTTGAGGAGCTACTTAGTAAATTACTAAAATACGGCGTCATAATTGCTAGCACTGTCGTTTTAATAGGTGGCATATTGTACTTGATTCGCCACGGTGGTGAAAGAGCCGACTATCATTTTTTTCAAGGAGAACCATCTTATTTCCGTTCTCCCACTGGTGTTGTGACTGCGGTATTGTCAGGTAGTCGCCGTGGGATTATTCAACTTGGACTGCTGCTACTTGTTGCAACTCCTATTATTCGGGTGGTCATTTCTCTGCTTATTTTTCTACGGCGGCGAGAATTTACATACGTTGTTATTACTTTGATAGTTCTAACTACGCTAATTTATAGCCTTGTAGGAGCGTATTATTAATTAATCATTATTTCTTAAGGGTGCGTGTCACTTAAGCAGAACGCACTCTTTAACTACAGCTTCTTAGTGATATTAAAGCGCTTTTCATTTGTATAAACTACAAACCAATGGGTAGGCTTGCTGAGCCCTGCTTATTGATGTCAACTTAAGGTGAAAACCAGTATATAACACAATACGGTTCAGTTAAGGCTGGAAGCGTGATTAATAATGCGAAAGTTGGGTGTCAGCTTCTTTAAATATGTACGCGATACGCACAGCGTCAAGCCTCCGGCTTATCGCATTTCCCATGAAGGTGAGATTGGGAGACTGGTTGCGATCATCAAGGAAAAAGCAATGGTTCACTCACTCGGGTGGTCATGGAATACTTCCATGTTGCTTTCCCCGGATTATTGAGGGGATACGTTAAGTGCTTATGCAAGTTGGAAATCCTTATGCTGTCGTGGAAAACCGCCAACGAAAGTTTCCAAAACTACCCTTCCAATGAATTAATTCGCCAACGGTATCCGTATCTCGGCAGGCCGCGTGTTGGCATGATGATCCCTTCATCAGTTCCATTCGCAATAAGCAGACATTTTATCGGCAGGGTTTAAAAGCTATGGGTCTGATACAGCAAGCGCTTTAGCCTCTTGGTCGCCCTTGGATAAATCCTGCTCACGCGTTGG
This sequence comes from Scytonema sp. PCC 10023, assembly GCF_963920835.1. Classification (NCBI taxonomy): domain Bacteria; kingdom Bacillati; phylum Cyanobacteriota; class Cyanophyceae; order Nostocales; family Scytonemataceae; genus Scytonema; species Scytonema sp. PCC 10023. Next base: position 33,924 of record NZ_CAWUDP010000063.1, on the reverse strand, counting down.
TCAACCTTATTCATTCGTGCGGAGGTTATACCCGGCTTTGAGGCGGCAAAATGCCCAACTTGAATACTCGTTTTTGATGTTAATTAGCATGTTTGGTTGGGCATTTTGCCAAGGTTGACCAACGCGTGAGTAATTTTAATGAAACCCCTTGAAGCTATAACCAATTGCCCACTAAAACGAAGGGTGCCCAGTAATAAGGTAGTTTGTAATTAGTATTAGGATGCTTTTCCATCAGATACAGTTGAGCTTGTCGCAATGCTTGCGCTTTTGTCAACTTGTTATCTTTTAAAACTTTATAAAATTGAATAGCAAATGCAGCTGTAGACTCATCTTTGACTTGCCAAAGTGTCGCTAATGTGCTGCGTGCTCCGGCTCGGACAGTGATTCCCGCTAAACCTAATGTGGCTCGTTTGTCGCCAGTGGCGGTTTCACAAGCACTTAGCGTTAATAATTCAATTGCTCGTGTATTAATGCGATCGCCAATTGCCAGTAATTGATCGAAATTCTTGGCTTCTAGCAACCGATCCCACAGCAAAACAAAGGTTTCGTCGGGGTTAGAACTGAAATTACCGTGAGTAGCAAGGTGAATCACAGAGAAAGGAACTGATTTAACCACCTTTTTTAAATTGTCGGAGCTTAATGCAGAATTCAGCAGTTTCTTACTTCTGGTTACTTCCGCCTGAATTTTTTCAAGTTCGAGAGGAACTTGGTTGAGGGAATCAAAAGTTCTACCTGCAACGGTATGTCTTTCACTTACCCCTGCTGTTAAGACATTGAGTTGAATCTGGGTCAAAGGCTGGGATTCGATTAGCTGTAAACCCGGACTCAGAGCTAAAGCATACTTCTGAACTAAATATTGTTTACCATCATCCAGAACAGCGAGGGGAATATTCTGCAAAGAGAAATCTAACACGAACACTAAGGTATTAATGCCACTTTTAGCTAAATCAAGTTCAGCTTGGCGAAGTAGCCAGTTATATACTTGCTGAGATAATTGAGGTAGTTCTTTCGAGGGTTTAGGCTGGGTTAGCTTCTGTTGTAGTTGTTTTAAGGTACTTTCGACTTCTTGTTGCGAAACTTGAGTTCTGTAATGAAGCAAGTTAGATTGTTTAGGTAACTTGAGAATAAACTCCAAACGGTCTGGCAAAACAATTCCGTAAAAGACGGCTGTTGGGGTAGCAGCCCTGTCTACAATCTGATCAAGCTGTTCTGGCTTGGCTTGAGCGCAAGCATCTCGAAAGAAGTTGTCGAGTTCAGCTAGTTGGAGTGCTTCAATGGCTTCGCGGGCTTGCTTGAGATTTTCTTGGCTAGGTGTCTGGGCTTGCAAGAGTAAATTAACTAGTTCTCGATAAACTGGTTCTACCTCCTCTCGAAAGCCAAATTGAATATTAGGATTGAGAGTTACCAAATCACTGCGGATCAATTGCAGAGATTTAACAGCTTGGGAGTAAGCCGCGATCGCTCCTGTGATATCTTCTTGTTTAAGTAGTCTTCCTAACTGCCACTGCCACTGGTAGCTAATATCACCAGCCTGAATCTGTTGGGAGAGATTTAAGGCTTTAACAGTGTATTCTTTTGCTTTTTGCCATTCGCCTCGCTGTTCGTAAAATTGACCGAGATTTCCCAGAGCGTAAGACTGGGTACGGCGGTCTTGGAGGTTTTCGGCTTGTTGCACCGCCCCATTCAACATAGAAATAATTACTGAGTTCGATGATTCGTTTACAGTTTTAGTTTGTAAGAGCTGATTTTCCCTATCTGCTGGTAAAGGGCAAATGGGTGTACTGCGTTGGAGTTGCAGACACATCAGATTCTTAGCTAAGTTGACTTGGGCGTTAACAGTAGACCGACCAGGAGGCAAAATCGCTAATGGTTGCGGAATTTGTGACGCCAAACTCTCAGCCAAATCCCACTGGCGCGTTTCGATTAGTAAGCTCAAGCGATTTAGTTGTGCTTGCAACCTCAGGAGGGGAAATTTATCAGCTGCGACTGTTTCTACTTGTTGGTAAAACTCCAGAGCTTTTTCAGTTTGTTTCTGAACACGAGCTGTATTTCCTAGACTTAGGAAAGTTAGGCTCTTTTCTTGTTGCAATCCCTGTTTTTCGGCTACTGCTAAAGCCTGTGTCAGCAACTTTTGCGAGACTTCTAACTCTCCTGCTTGTTGAAAGGTATCGCTTAAGGTACGTAGACCAGTAATCTTCAAACGCGAGTCTGGGGATTGTTCTATAGTTTGGCGAATTTGTACCAATAATTTCCTAGCTTGACGGTAAAGTCCTAAAGTTTGCAGTGCTTGAGCTTGATTAATCTGGCTACCAAATGTACCAACAGAGTCGCCAGCTTTTCTGTAGAAAGTCTCCGCCTGTTGCCAAGTTTTCAGAGCCGCTTGGGCAGAGTCTTGTCCTAGTTTTGCTTTACCTCCCACCAATTGCAGACGTGCAAGAGCATTTAAAACTTGGGCGCGGATTCTTTCATCACCTTTATCTGTTTTGTCCAGTAGAGCTAGACTTGTATCAATTGCTGCTTGGGCTTGTTGCCATTGACCGAGTTGTTGCTTAGCCAATGAGACAAAGCTTAATGCTAGGGCTTGATGAGTGCGATCGCCTATTTTTTCATACTTTTGTGCAGCTTGTTGCCATACCTGAGCCGCTTCCAAAAACTGACCGACATCGTAGTGTTGGTTACCCGCTTGCATCAACGTCAATTCCCGATCCGCCGCTACTGGCTTAGCACTGACTGGGATTAGGAGATGGATACCTAAACTTAAGAGTAGCCCTAACAGAGCGATCGTTATGAACCGAATTAGCAGCTTCATTTTTTCAACTCCTACTGCTTTGCTTCCACAGTTGGCAGTCTAGAGGATGCAACCAAAGCCCCTGAGGAGTCACTGTCGCAGGCTTTGCCGTCAGCAGCACATCGCCATTCGGCGTGGTAATCCAACCTTGAGCTTCCACAATTCTCTCTGGTTGGTTGTCCTCCATCTTTGGTTGCTCGCTCCTAGCTGATGACGGAAGTTTGAACCCTGTTGGTTTGCTCTCATCTACCCGTAAATCTTCCCAAGGAGCATTAGCCCTGAGCGTTTCATTGGGAGAACTAGGCAAACCGCCACGACCCGTAACCACAAATTCGCTATTCTTCCCGACAACTCGACAGAAGTCCTGTCCAATCAAGCGAGAAACATCAACAATATTTGCTGGTAATTGAGTTAATGATTGAGCAGGGTCAACATCTAAGATATCTATATTTACAACTCCGGCTATACCAAACTCAGAACTAGCGGTAATATCACTTAGAGGAGTCCGGAAGTTGCGAAATTCAAGACCAAATAAACCTTGCGTTTTGATGTCGATCTTACCTCCTCGTCCTAGGAAAGCATTGGCAGTAATATCGCTATCTTCATCAGGGACGGCAACTATCAAGTCACTATCAATCAAGATATTGCCCCCATCACCACCAGCGCGATCGATACCTGCGCTAGTCGAGATTGTACTGTTGCGACGTAATAACAAAAGTTTATCGATTTTGAGCGTAATATTTCCGCCCTGACCTGATGTAGTTGTCGCTGAGAGAACAGCTTGATTGTCCAGCAAAACATTACGTGCTGACACTTCTAAATTGCCTGCATCTCCTACTCCCTGATTGTTCACAGCAATTGTGGCTCCATCTCGAAGCCTTAAGTTTTTAGTCTCAATCCTTAAATTTCCCGCAGTACCGATATTTTCGGAGCTAGTAAACAAACCGCTAGGAAACCGCTGACTTGATCGATCTCGAAAAAAATCTCGATTGGCAAGCTGTGGAACTGTGCCAACAAGTTCAACCGAATCCGAAGCTTGCACAAAAACATCTCCACCTTGACCGCTACTAAAAGTCCCAGCACCTATTTGCGCTCCTCCAAGGAGGATGAATCGAGCCGTTTCAATTCTAATTTTGCCTCCATCGCCCTCACCTCGAGTAGTAGCAAAAACAACGGTAGGTTCGCCATTATCAGAGGTGCCAATTAATTCTACCTCGGAAGCTTGGATGTTGATGTTTCCCCCATTGCCTGTGCTGTTAAAAGCAGTAGCTAAAGTTTGTGCTCCTTTGCTAGCTAGAAACCGTCTAGTGTCGATCGTTAAATTACCGCCGTCCCCAGCGCCTTCGGTCTGTACCCTCAAACCACTCCCAAAACCAACGGTTTCCACTGATTCTGAAGCATTGATGAGCACATTACCCCCACGACCCTGATTAAAAGTTGTAGCAGTTACCCGTGCTCTATCTTGGAGAATTAGCTTTCCTGTGTTGATTGTCACACTACCACCGTCCCCAGTACCCGAAGTTTGTGCTCTCAAGGTGCTGGTAAACTTGCGATTTTGAGAAACGCCAATCACCTCTACTGACTCCGAGGCATTTACGAGTACATCACCCCCGCGACCCCGATCTGTCGTTACGGCACTTATCTGGGCCCCATCTCGGAGTATTAGTTTTCCCGTGTTAATCTCTATTCTACCGCCGTCGCCAGCACCCTGAGTTTGTACTACTAAGCTACTAGGAAAATTCCCATTTTGAGCAATGCCCATCACCTCCACTGACTCCGAGGCATTTATAAGCACATCACCCGCGCGACCCCGATCTTTTACAGTTGCGGCACTTATCTGGGCTCCATCTCGGAGTATCAGCTTTCCTGTGTTAATCTTTACTCTACCACCGTTCCCACTCCCTAGGGTCTGTGCTATCAAGCCGCTGGCAAAATTGCCATCTTCAGCAATGCCAATCACTTCCACAAACTCCCTCGCATTGACGAGCACATCGCCTCCGTTACCTTCACTAAATGCTGTAGCATTTACCTGTGCTCCATTCTGGAGTCTTAGCTTTCCTGTGTTAATTTCTACTCTACCACCCTCACCAGTACTCTCACTAGAAGCAAATAAGCCGCTAGATCCAATCGCTTCTACTGATTCAGAAGCTCTCACCAGTACATTTCCCCCACGGCCTTGACTAAAAGTGGTGGCGCTTACCTGAGCTTTATCCTGGAGTACCAGCCGCTTTGTTGTTACTTCCACTGTACCGCTTTCACCACTATTGTTACGGGATACTGAAAATAAGCCACTGGTAAAATTTCCAGTTGCAGTGATTCCTGTTGCTTCAACTAACTCTGAGGCATTGACAATAATCTTTCCGCCACTGCCTTGGCTAAAAGTACCAGATGATACTTGTGCTCCATTTTGGAGAATCAGGCTTCCTGTGTTAAGTTTTACATCGCCTGCGTTTCCAATACTTAATGTCTCAGTTAAAAAGAGACTCGCTTCGCCATTGGGGGCGTTTCCACTGGCTTGGATAGACTCGGAAGCTCTGATGCTAATAGTTCCTCCACTTCCCTCACCTCGCGTCAAGGACAAAATAAATGAACCATCTTCTAGTGCTACTCGCCGCCCTTGCATTTGAATATTGCCACCTCCAGCACCACTAGTATCAATAGCAGCAGTTTGGGATAGGCGGATGTCTTGGAAGTTCTGCACGCCCCGATCGCTCAATTCCCAGCCTGGGTTTGTTGGAGTCAGACCTACTAAACCCTCTCCCTGCACGCTCCAAACTTCAACTCGCCCTGATTCGGCGCTCAAACTTCCGCCTTCCAGCACGACTTCACCACCTGCAAGAGCCAAAGTTTGACCGGGTTCTACCTCCAGACCACCAGTGCGGTTGACCTCAAGTACCTCACCAGTATCCCGATCGACTTTGAGTTCATTACCTTGCCCCTGTATCAAAATCCTGCCTGGATTTTCTCCATATTGCAAACCAATTGGCACATTGAGCGTTAACAAAGGAGGAGCAGAGGGATTAGCAGTGCTAAATTCTAGACCATCGGTAAATTTGATTCCTCTTGCAGTGCTTGCCAAAAAAGAACCACGGATGTCTAGTCTGGCATTAGGTCCAAAAATAATGCCATTAGGGTTAAGTAAAAACAGATTTGCTCCGCCGTTGACACCCAGGGTTCCCAGAATCGCTGAGGGCTTGGTTCCAGTCACTCGACTGAAAATGTTTTCAATTCCTACGCGGTTAGCGAAAAAGGCTCGTTGTCCATCGCCAACATTGAATTCTCTAAAACTGTGAAATAGACTTGTACCTCTTATAGCTCCGCCATCAATCCGATCGGTAGGAAGACCGTCTATGCTAACGTTTGGGGTTAGCATAGAACTTTCAGCACCTAAGGTGGAATCAGGAGTAATCTGAGCTTGGGCAAAATCTCCGGATGCAGCGTACACTGCACACATGACTACAAAACTGGCTATTCTGAATCGCCAGCACCAATTTGACCAGCTTAAACCCATGATTGCCATCCTTTAAAAGATAGGACTTTACTTTGGCGCATACCACCATCTGTCAACGAAAAATTGATGGGGATAGATAAATCAACCGATTATTTTTGGAGTTGGAGATAGACTTAAGGGTTGTTTGTAAAGATTATCATCGTCTTCTGGTGGTACATAAGGTGTAGGTGACAAAGATGCCGCGCCACCAACAATAATCGGTTCTTGATATGAAGTTAAAGTAGGGTTAACACCTCCATTGATTCCTTCTTGCTCACTAGGAGTAAGTTCAGTGAGAAAATCGAGATCTTCTAGGCTTTTTTTCTGTTTGTCTTTCATCTTTACCTCTTTTCGTTTTTTTAGTGTCTTACTAGCAAATGCAGTTTGCTCAACAATTAGCCTCTGTAATGACTCCCTCTTTGCCCAAAGATTACTTATTTAAATGAACCGCACTCACGCAAAGAGGGCGAAGAAAGAGGAAAAGCAGCTCGGTAATCTCATAACACCAAAGGGAGTAACCACAAAGAGTAAAAGTGCTGACATTTAAGTTTTCAACTTGGTTAAAACTTCTACGGAATTTTAAATATTTTCTAAACAAAACTTTACAAATTTGTCATTAACCTGGCTTTCCTAAGCATGAATTTTAGGACTGTCTCTTGTCGGGAAATAATATCAGCTCTACCTTGCATTCCCGGTTGAATAGTACATTGATGGTTACTCCTACCTAAGGACAAGCTGTCTGGGAGTATCGTCACCTCGTAGAAAGAACCATTGCTATCCCATGAGGGGATAGAAATGTTGGCAACTGAGGGCAAAGCCTCATCCCTTTGAGATTTAATGGTATCTTTAGAAATTTGACTGACGACACCTTGAAGAGTCCCATAGTCGGGATAAGGACATGCAGAAACCCGCATCTGTACCTTTTGACCTTTTTTCAACTTACTAATATCATCAGGAGCAACGGCGGCTTTGATTGCTAAGGGCGCATTGCTAGGGACAATTTGAGCAATTTCCTCGCCCATACGCACAGTTTGACCGGGATTACGCAGGTTTAATCGAGAGATGATTCCGTCTTCTGTCACTGTAATCTTAGTCTGGTTGAGGTCGCTTTCGATTTGTTGCAGTTCGCTGGTGTCGCGTTGGAGTTGATTCTTCATTTGAATCCGCTGCTGGAATAATGCTTCCCATTCTCGATTGAGGGTAGCGAGAGTGGCTTGACCCCTAGCGTTTTCTTGAGCAATATTCTCCTGAGCGATCGCAACTTCCGCATCACTAGGATTGAGTGCAGCTTGAGCGCGTTGCAGTTTGGCTCGTACTGCGGCTACTGCTTGTTGTTGCTGGGCAATAAGAAGTTTTTGCGCCTCCATAGTAGCACGTCGTACCTCAACGGCTTGTTGTTGTTGAGCAACTTCTAACTGTACTTCCTCTAATTGATTTAAAGATAAGGCTCCCTCTTGAACTACCTTTTGATAGCGATCGCGTTTGGATTGGGCTGCTTTCAATGCTGCTTCTGTTGATTGTAAATTAGCACGAGCCGAGCGCAATTCCACAGAGGCTTGATACCATTCTTTTTCTGCTTTTTTTAAGTTCGCTTGGGCTTCTTCAACTTCTGCTTTGGCAGTTATTTGTCGGTCTTGGTAATTGCGTTGGACGCGATTGAGTTCGGCTTGTGCAGAACTAACAGCACGATTTTTGCGCTCTGTTTCCGCTTTGATTTGTTGATTGAGCGCCTTCATTTGAGCATCGATTTGCAGCAGTTGCAGTTGTACCTGCTGGATGTTGCTTTGCAATTGGCTTTTTTTAGTTTGCAAGCGGGAGTCATCTATAGTGGCAACAGTATCGCCTTTTTTCACTTCCTGATTTTCTTTTACATAAATCTGCATTACCTGACCTTCTGTTGCTGCTTGTACAATGCGTAATTCACCAGTTGGACGCACAACTGCCTGTCCTGTAACTGTCACTTTATATTGAGCTACAGCAGCCACTGGGATAGCTAAACTAATAACGCAGAGAATAAACATTCCCCCAAAGGTAGTCCAACGACTAATTGGTGGAATAAATTCATTTGATTGCAATGAGGGGAGAGAGTTTGTATTGCTAACCATAATAGTTAAAAACCAAAAGAATAGGCTGCTTGTCAAAATCCGCAAAATGAATAATTCGCGTATATTTGGAAATTTACTGAACTATTAATGCTTGCCATTAAGATGAGCAACAGAAGATGCGATCGCTAAATCTTGGGAGAAGGGGATAAAATCTTCTAAAAAGTCTAAATGTTCACCTTGAATTTGCCGCAAATGTTCTGGCGCACCTTGAATTTTTAAGCTTCCTTGTTCTAGTAATACAATCCAATCTGCTCGCTGAATTACTTTAGGGCGATGACTAATTAAAATAGTGGTTTTACCTTGACGATAGTAAAGCAATTTATCTAGGACTTGTGCTTCGCTCACAGGGTCAAGAGCGCCTGTAGATTCATCTAAAATGAGGATGGGTGGGTCAGTAACTATTGCCCTGGCAATAGCTAATCTTTGTCTTTGTCCACCGGACAGATTTGCGCCAAATTCACCTAAAACAGTTTGATATTTATCTGGTAATTTGCTGATAAATTCGTCAGCACCAGCAATTTGACAAGCCCGAACAATATGTTCAAAACTTATATCAGGATAACTAAAGCGGAAGTTATCAACTATTGAACGACTCCAAAAATGGGGTTCTTGTGGAACAAGGATTACCTGTTGTCGCAGACATTCTAAAGAGAGGTCTTGTTGATTATAAAAACCATAACGGATATTACCTGACTGCACTGGATATAAACCAGTAATTAGCTTGGCAAGGGTACTTTTACCACACCCAGATTTACCAATGAGAGCAATTACTTGACCACCAGAAATAGTTAAGGAAAAATCTTGTAATAAATCAACTCTGCCTGCGTGATGAAAGTTGAGTTTAGTACAGGTAATATCTGCATTTCCCGGAATCTCTGCCCAAGGTTTTTTAAAGTCGTTTTCGTCTTCTGGGGTAGCGTCGATGACTTCTGTAAGGCGTTGAATCACAATTTGGGCGGTGATAAATTCATCTGCTAATCCAATCACAGAACTGAGGAAGCCGAGGAAATTACCACTCATGCCGTTATACGCCATCAATTGCCCAATCGTTAAAGTTTGATTAATTACTAAATAGCTACCAAACCAAAGGATGCCAATATTAATGAAAGTAGAAAGAATGCCAATAACTGTGCCGCTATAAAGTCCCAACTTCATCATGCTCCAGCCGAGGTTAGCAAGGCGACCGTAATTGCTTTGATACTCTTGCCAAGCTTGGGGAGTAGCTTGGGTAGTTTTTAGTACCTGGACACCGCGAAAGGTTTCCACTAGAAAGCCTTGGTTTTCTGTTCCCAAGACAATCGAGTTGCGGGTTTTTTGGCGCATTGCTGGGAGGAATAGCAAGCTAACAGCCGTGACAATCACAAAAGCCGCGATGGAAGCGAGTGTCAATTGTATGCTGTAAAAGAGCATAAAGCTCAATGATGCTACAGCAATAAAGAATTGGCTGGGTAATCCTAGGACAATTTGCGAAACGAGAGTATTGATGGCGTTAACATCAGCAATGCGGCTGACTACTTCCCCACTTCTTCGTCCTTCAAAGTATGACAGGGGTAAGTGTAGAAGTTTACGCCCGTATTCTAGAATTAGCCCTAATTGCAATCTTTGTCCAAAGTGACCGATGAGGTGAGACTGAACCAAACCAATGGCACTTCTAATTAAGTTCATGGTGATAACGCCAATGGCTACAGTGGTAAGCAGTTGGGTATCTCCCCGCACTAACACATCATCGGTTAGTAGTTGCATCATAAAGGGAGATGTGAGGGAAAGTAGTCCAATGGCGATATTAATAGCGATCGCTTGGGCGAGAATAAAGCGATAAGGCCAAACTCGTTGAATATAGCGCCCCAGTCCGCCAATTTTATCTGATTCTTGTTGATAAAAGCGGCTGTCGTCGGGAGTTAAAAGTAACATCACGCCATTACCCCAACCTGCCATTAATTCTTGACGGGTCAGATAACGAATCCCAACACCAGGGTCAGCAATTACGTATTTATTACGTTTTTGTCCGTATAAAACTACCCAATGGTAGCCTTTCCAATGGATAATTGCTGGGAGAGGAGCTTTATGTAAATAATCGAGTAATTGAGGGCTAGCTTTGACTTGACGGGCATGGAATCCGAGAGTTTCTGCACCCCGACTTAAACCCAGCAGGGATGTTCCTCGCGATCCGGTACCAACAGCTTCACGCACGCGATTCAGGGCAAAGGTGCGTCCGTAGTGTTTGGCAACCGTGGCAATGCAAGCAGCACCGCAGTCTTCTTCAGAGTGTTGTTGGATAATTGGGTATCTCATTTTTAGGGCTAATTGCTTGAGAGAAAAAGCCGTCGGGGCATCGACGGCTCCAATTCTATTTAACATTCAGCTTGTTAGCTCAGGTTTATGAGCGGTTTGATCTTTGAGCTGAACCGAGAAAGAATGTCACCGCAGAAATGTAAAACCACTAAATTTACTATTTTTAGAGGACTTGGTAGAGCAGACGATATCCTTGTCCTTGATCATTGAGAGCATTGAGAGTCTGTACACCCGTACCCGCTTGAGCGGAAGTAGCATCCCTATAGCCTAGTAGATCGTCACTAGCTGCTCCATTATCTTGATCCCAAATTGAGACGATTGTATCAAAACCAAATTCGTACGCAGTGTTAGAAAATAATCGAGTATCATTTACGTTTTGATCAGAGAAAACTTGCCTTGTTCCCACCAGGATGGCGGGGTCATTTTCAAAGGGGTTGCCCACGGGAGTGAGACTTATCAACCGTAAACTGGAACCTCCTTCGACGACAGCCCCTTCTTCAGGAGTTAATTCAGTAAACAGTTGTTCGTCAGAAGTAGAAATCGCTGTGTTGATGTTAGACATTGTTTTTCTCCTGTAGTTAAGATGACATCAATAGCTTTCGATTCGGTCAACCCCTACTGCGATTTGCTCTGGCTATGGGGTATTCTGCTCATTCCGGGAAACTATAGTATTAGGAATACAGCCTAGCTGAGGATTAAGAGGCGGTAGCGCTGGTATCCAACCAGGGGGACAACCATGTGGAGGAACAAGTAATACTTTTTGCTGTGCTTTCTGTCCCCCTCCCACACACTCAGCAGTTTGATTGTCCAGTTCTTCAACCAAATTCAAGTCTTCTACTAAAAGTCTTTTGCTTCTCATTTTTCTAGTCTCCTTTACTTGAGATTCTGTTTTGCGTGTTTGAATCCCTTCAGTTTGGTTATTGAGGTCGCGCTTGCTGATTTATGCACTTATTCGCCAACGATGTTCTCATGCGATACGCTTTGGTTAAGGATAGTTGGCTAGTGGAGAAACAGAGAGAATGAGAGTTTTGAGATTTTCATGCCAAAATTTCATCCCTTATTTCAGCAACGACTTCCTTCACTTCGCGACTTTGCAGTTCATTAATTCATCCCTGTTTTATGCAATGTCCATGTTTAGGACTTACACAGTAGGGAAAAATATCGGGGCACAGAGCCCCGACAATGTTTAATGTTCAGCTTCTGAGAACCAAAAGTTTAGCTGTGTGGTTATTGAGTATCTCAAAGTTCTGAGGAGTTTAGCCAAGAACCTCGTATTGTACTTGATATCTAGAGTCACTTCCGTGGATTGTTATCCATTTTTTACCATTTGTGGGGTTATTAACATTAAAACCTCCTAGATGGTCATCGGGATTACCTGCAACGTCGGCATCAAAAAAATTAACCGATGCAGTCCCGTTGAAGCTATAAAATTTTTCGATGTCAAATGTATCCCCTGTTTGTACATTTTTTTTAGTTCCGAAAATTTTTTCGCCGTTGACTTTAATAACTACGTCGTCTCCATTCACACCCGGGGTGATATCTGAACTTGCTCTGAGGGCAATGGCTTTATGCAATAAGAGAATAGCACCGCCTTCAATGACAGCTCCTTCTTCAGGAGTTAATTCTGTAAACAGTTGTTCGTCAGAAGTAGAAATCGCTGTGTTGATGTTAGACATTGTTTTTCTCCTGTAGTTAACATGACATCAATAGCTTTCGATTTGGTCAATGCCTGCTATCGATGATTTTGAGTGAGGATAGGCAATGACTCTGCTTCAAGTCAGAAATTAGCTTTAGCGACGCCTCTATAGACTCATAAGACTGTAATTAACGACATTGAACTCAGAGGCTTTGTCTTACCTCGTTGGGGTTTTAACCCTTTCATCAGAGTTAATGGAGTGGTCTTGATTGATTTATGTACTTGACCCTATGCAAGAATTGTTATTCTGCCCCATCCAATTAGCTGCAATCATTACCCTGATTGGTTTCTAGCTATTATTCATTAAGCAACAAAACTTAATAAAATTACTTTTTACCTGTTTCCTCTGTCAGTAATTAAAGATAAGTGCATAAACCAGCGGGCACCACTACAATAACCAGATAAAAGGGTTGAAACCTATGTATCGGATTCATTGTCAATTTGTAAAAGCTCTATTAGTAAAAACAACCTAAAAGCTAGAATGAGCAAAAGAGTTTAGTGGCTATTGCCATCTCAAAGAGAAAGTTATCGTTTGCTTGAGAAAAATAAAACCGAAGAATCAAATCGAGTTCTCCTAAATCTGAAACTGTCAAACTGGTTTCTTGCTCTCAACGAGCAAGCCACCAACATTGAGCGGACAATCTCTGAAAATGAGCGATAAATTCTGGACATTGCATGACTTCACTGCAACTAACGGTCATCCTCCCTTCAAACGGCTAATTCAAAATCGCTTGCGGGAACGAATGGACAAGCTGGTTCAGTTGCATCCCCAATGGGATGAGAGCGACTACGCGGATTATTTTGTCAAAATTCTCAATGACGATTCTCAACCCGAGACAGAAAAGCGCTTGGCTCACTGGCATTTATTAGCTTACTTCGATCGCGATCGCTGTTATCTCATTTGGAGAAGTTGGTGTCGTCTGCCTTTTTACGCGGCTCATGCGGAAAATTTGTATGCTCTGACTAACGAACATCTTTGTAACCGGGAGAAATTACAGCAATATCTCAATAAGTACAAGACGAGTAATGATAGTAGAGCAAATCTCAAAACCTACATGGTAGGGGTGCTGCGAAATGTGATGCGCCAGCAAATACATTGGGAATCGAAATGGCATCTGCTATGTGATGTAGATATCAGTAGCCATAGAAAACTGCAAAAGGCAGAAGAACGATTGAGAGAAGCGCTGATAAACTCTGGCTCAAGAGAACCAAAAATTTCGCAGTATCTTTTTGCTTGGCGCTATTTTGTTCCTATTTACAAAAATAATCGCGTCTATCATCCCAACAGAAGAGAAGGAGACAAATGGCCAGAACCAGAACTCTCAGATTTTGCGGAAACCGCTAAGGAATACAATTCTCAGAGATTTCAACCAGTTGCTTTCTTGCAAGTCGCTGTTGGTGCAGCAGCAACGCCTGCAATGATTCAAGAATGGATGAATATCTGTATCGCCGCTTTACAGCAACCTTCCCAAATTATTGAAGTTTCTTACGATGTCAATAACAACGAACAACCGGACGATCGGAGCGTTAATTCTTGGGAAGCTTTAGAGAACGAAGAAGAACCAACAGAAGCTTTACAAGAGGTAGACCTGATTTTAAGAGAAGAAATTGAACTCATTGAGCACAACTTAGACAATATCCGCAGTCAAATTCCCAAATCCTGCCGTCAAGCTGTCATGCCTCTGTGCTATCCTCACCGATTGGCACTTTTAACTCAGGAACAGTTTGCCAATAAGATAGGCGTTCATCAGGGAACCGTTTCCCGCTACATCTCAAAGAATGTGGAAGCACCATTACTAGAAAAGTTTCAGGAGTTAACGAGTGAGCGAATTAATCCTAGTGCTTATGTCACAACATTTTTAACTGAAAAATTTACCAATTTTAACTCGGCTAATCCCATTGAAGCTAAATTATTTGCCGCGATCGCAGATTTAGATTCGGAATCGCAGCAAATTCTCAAACTTAGCTACGGTCAAAAAATGAATATCATCGAGCTAACTCGCACTCTTAGTCAGAAAAAACCTATTAGCCAAGAGGAAGTTGAACAAAAACTGAGTGCAGATCAAAATCAATTAGAAAAAAGTTTTTTAATCTTACTTAATCAATGGCAAACCAACTATGTCAAGTTATGGTTAAAAAACTATTACCAAAATCTTATTCAATCAGGATTATTAAAGTCTTTTGAGCAATTAGGGTCGCTGCAAAGAGAAATTATTTGTCTGCGATATGGTCAAAAGCAAGACATAAAAAATATTGAAACCCTCAAACCTAATTATAATGCCTGTCAAACGCTGGCTATAGCCAAGCAGCAGTTGCAGCGTTCTTTTCTATGGTGGATTAACACCCGCTTTGGTCTTTCCCTAGAGACAGAAACGCAACAAGTCGGGGAAGTGGTTGAGGATTGGCTATCAAAAGATGTGCTCTACCTAGAAATCCAGAGGAATTAAAGTCAAAAAATGCTGAAATTGCGAAAACTTTCCACTATTTATCCTAACCAGATCTGGTTGAAGTTATCACAAGAGCTTCAACAAGAAGCTTGGCAGCAATCCCAACCTCATGCTAATGCCGCAGCTCGTTGTCAAGCTTACCTGAATTATCTCTGCTTAAAAACTTTTATTCCCTGGTTGGAGGCTTGGTTAGCAGAAGCCAATCAAGCTCAAGATAGTATTAATCACAGTATTTTTTCTACCAATAGCTGGAACTCTCTGTGGGAATTTGTTAATGGCACTCCAATTGAGTGGAAAGAAATCCGATTAGTGTTGATTCCTAGCGAAACCAGCGATTTAGAAGAATTTGCTGTTCCTTGTGAGTGGGTTGATATTCCTAGCTGGAGAAAAGATTATTATCTGGCAGTGCAAATCAATTTAGGTGAAAAAGACCAATCTTGGTTGCGGGTGTGGGGATACGCTACCTATGAAAAACTCAAGAAATGCGGCATATATGATGAGAGTGATCGCTCTTACTATATTAGTCAGGAAGTTCTGGCTGAAGACCTTACACAAATGTTACTCGTCCCGCAGCCGGATAGCAATTCCATAGCAGAAGAACCGCCGCCGCAGTCATCGCCAAAAGTAGCTGAGGAGTTATTAGAGCCACTCAGTAACCCTTCAGTATATTCCCCCAGACTCACAGTGCCCTTTGAACAATGGGCAGCTTTACTAGTAGACGAACAGTTACGGCAGGAATTATACAAGCAGCGGTTGCGATTAGCTACAACTCCAACTGCAAGTGTTGCAGTAGTTAACTTGCGACAGTGGTTACAGCGGGCAGACAACATCATAGAAAAAATTTGGCAAGCTGTCGAAATACTTTTAACACCTGCAGAATTCAGTGCAGTTCGCGGTACAGAAAATCCAGAAGAGACAGTTTCAGCCGAAGCGATCGCACCATTAATTCGCCTGCTACAATCCGATCGCCCCGAAAAAGAACGATGTCAAGCAGCCGGAGTTTTAGGACAAATAGGCGTTGGTCACCCAGAAGTTGTTGCAGCGTTGACTGAATTGTTACAGACTGCTAACGATGAAGAAACCCGTTGGGAAGCAGCCTTAAGTTTAGGTAAAATCGCTCCTCACCATCCCCAAGCAGGTATCAGTAAAGCTAGGTTAATTGACTTGGGGATGCAGTTGGGAACTTGTCAAGTAGCATTGATTGTCACCATTAGACCTAAAACTCAAGAAAAAATTGGGGTACGACTACAAGTACAACCAATCAACCAACACCACAAACTGCCACCAAATCTCCAACTGAGCGTAATTTCCGGTGGCGAAACTCGCTTACAAGCCCAAACCAGAAGCGACGAGCAAGGCCAAGGCAAAGATAAACTTCTGCAACTAGGCTTCAGTCCGCCACCGGGAACTCAATTCCAAGTGCGGGTGACGTTGGATGGGGTTTGCGTGAGTGAGGATTTTGTTGCTTAAACGAACCGCCAAGGACACCAAGGAAGAGGAAAGTATTCATCTTTGCGCCTTTGCGCCTTTGCGCGAAACAAAAAATTTATGGGCAGGGTAGCAGTTCTGAAAATCGGCAGAGGAAACTTTCACCAAGGATTTGAAGTATCGCTAGAACTCAGAGAAGATGGCGGTTCTCCCTTGGGGGAAATTGAAGGTCGGCTAAAAGCTAACACAGATATTGAAGGATTGTATCTTTTATGGCAACAATCTTTTCGCAATCTCACAGCGATCGCCCGCAATAATGGTTGGGAAATTGAGGAAAGCCTGCCAACAAATCGCGCCACTAGCGAGATTGCAGCCGACTGTTGTCAACGGATGCGACAAGTGGAGGCTAACCTCAATCAATGGTTGGAAGCTTCGGGGGAACCGGGCTGGCAAAAAATTCGAGAAAGGTTAAGCAAAGAGCTAGCTAGTCAGCCTGACACCATGCGCTTAGCCATCAAAGCCAAGGAGCCAACCCTGTGGAAATTACCTTGGCATACCTGGGATTTGCTGTCAGATTACCCAAATATTGGTATTAGCTACAGCCCGGTAGAGTATGAAGTGTGGGAGAATGCCAGACATCAGACTCAAAGCGATCGCGTTCGCCTGCTGGCTATTTTTGGAGATAATCAAAACCTGGATCTAGAAGGCGATCGCCAAGCAATTGAGAATTTAGAGCAAACAGAGTCAGTTTTTTGTCATCAACCCCAAGCTAAAGATTTAATCGCTCAACTGCGAGATCCAAAAGGCTGGAATATCTTCTTTTTTGCTGGGCACAGTCAGACAGTAGAACAAAGAGGCCGGATTAGTCTCAGTGAAAAAGAAAGTATTGAAACTGACCAATTCAAATATGCTTTAAGGGAAGCGATTCAACGAGGATTAAGAATCGCAATTTTTAACTCTTGTGAAGGATTGGGATTAGCGCAGCAGTTAGCTGATTTACACGTGCCCATTATCATCCTCATGCAGGAGATAGTCCCAGATCAAGTTGCTCAATCTTTTCTCAAAGAATTTCTCAGAGAATATGCAGCCGGACAACCTTTATACACTGCGGTGCGTCGCGCCCAAGAACGTCTAGAGGAATTTACCGATTTACCGGGGGCTACCTGGTTACCAATGATTTATCAAAATCCCTCTGAGGTGCCGCCAACTTGGAAAGATTTGCGGCCGATGGCAAAGCGTAATTCCCGCCGTCACCTGGATTGGCAGCATCTACCAAATATCTTGGTTAAAAGTTTGGTAGTTACTGGTTTAGTTATGGCGGTGCGATTTTTAGGCGGACTCCAGCCTGTGGAGTTGTGGGCTTTTGACCAGCTAATGCGCCTGCAACCCGATCGCGGAATTGATGAGCGCCTGCTGGTGGTAAAAGTAACGGAACAAGATATCCAACAGCAGCGTCAGTATCCCCTCAGCGATCGCGTAATTTTGCAGGCAATAGAAAAACTACAGGTTCATCAACCGAGAGCCATTGGTTTGGATATCTACCGCGATTTGCCAGTAGAACCAGGATACCGCGAGCTAGCCGCCCACATCCAGAAAAACCCACGCCTTGTGACAATCTGCGAAGTCAGTCAACCAGAACCTAAGGATAGTAACAAATTTGGAGTTGCTTCTCCCCCCGCTAGTCCGCCAGAAAATGTCGGCTTTAGCGATTTGGCAGTTGAACCGGACGGCACAATTCGTCGTTATTTGTTTCATTTAAATCCAGGTGAGTCCCTTTGCCAAGCTTCCTATGCGTTCAGTGCTGAATTAGCCTTTCGTTATCTATATTCAGAAGGCATTCAACCAGAAGCGACTTCTGAAGGCAACTTAAAACTAGGCTCTACCGTTTTCCAACCGTTGGAAAACCATACTGGTTTTTATCACAACATCGACCCTCGCGGTCACCAAGTCCTGCTCAGTTACCGTTCTGCACAAAAAGTCGCTAGGGAATTAACCCTTGCAGAAGTTCTCCAAAATGATTTTCAACCGCAATGGGTGAAAGATCGGCTGATTTTAATTGGTGTCGTGGCTCCATCAGTTGGCGATCGCTTTTCTACTCCCTTTAGTAAGGAACTGGACAAAGAAATGCCTGGTGTAGTCATTCACGCCCAAATGGCAAGTCAAATGCTCAGTATAGCTAAACAAGAACGCCCCTTGCTGCGGTTTTGGTCGCAAACATTAGATGTTATTTGGATCTGGAGTTGGTCACTTATGGGGGGTTTATGCGTCTGGGGATTTCACTGGCTTGTATATCGTAGAATTGCGATCGCAGTGGCGATCGTTATTCTTCCTAACCTCTGCTTTGGCTTGTTCACTATCGGTATTTGCGCGCCCCTGGTTCCCTCAGCCCTCGCTTTTGCGATCGCTTGGGGAATTACCAACCGTTTTAGTCGTCTGTTGCATTAATTTAAAGAATATTTGCGAAAACAAATATTTAACCTGAAAGGAACGAAGTAATCTGTATTAATCTTCAGCAACTTAAAATCATCAATTTCGGCATTGGCAGATATGCCCTTGTAATTAAGTAAATAGAGCCTGCTCCCGTCTTAAGGGCAGTGCATAAGCTCTAAATAACGAAGATCGGGAGAGAGAATGTGACTGGGCGCAAGTTTTCTCGTTGGAAAATTGGACTAGCTTTGGCATTAGCTTTAATGCTCATTGCTTCTGCTACCAGTGAGGGAGAAGCCCATCCTTTTCAAGATCGCCAAAAAACCATTGCACAAGTGCTTCCCCCTGTTAATAAAAATTCCTCACACCAGTCTAAAGCCTCAAGTGCTTCCCAAGTGAAGTTTAATCGACCGCCTCTGTCACCGAGAGGAGCGCCCGGAAATAGGAAAGGCGGCGGAACTCGCGATGGACATAAATGTTCGGCTCTGGAAATCAATGAACGTCTTTTAGCTTTAGTTCCTGCTGTGGAATCAAAGCAAGCAATTAGCCATGTTTGGGGATTAACCGTTAAAGCCTCTCCTACTCTGTGGTTTTATCTTCCTTATCTTCCCAAAGATATTAAGAAAGGTCAGTTGGAATTATGGGACGAAACTGACCGAGAACCCAGAAATTACCAGCAGATTTATCAAGGAACTTTCACTGTCGCCGGAACGCCAGGAGCGATCGCTCTGAGTCTACCACCGACAGTTAAATTAGAGCTTGGTAAAAACTATCATTGGTATTTATCTCTCGACATGAATTGCAATGGTGAAAATCAATTAGTTGATGTCAATGGGTGGATTCAAAGAGCCAAATTTAACAACAATCTTTCTGTGCAGCAGCAATCAGTCGAGCGAAACCGAGTCATTTTCTATGCCGAAAACGGGAGCTGGTACGACGCTATAACTCTATTAGCACAACTACGCCGTCGCTATCCACAAGCAGAAAATTTCGTAACTGATTGGCAAAAATTACTAGGGGATGTGGGCTTGGAAGAGCTTGCTAAAAAACCTATTGCACCTTGCTGTAATCTTTCATCCTCACCCTAGAAGCAAATGGAATACCCATCTCTTGACCAGAGGCTCATTGCAATTAGCAAACAAACTACTAATTGTGCTGGTAACGACCGATTTCTTTCTTCGTTGGCCTTGCTTGTAACGTTAGCGAAGCTCCTCCCTTTGGGAGGCTCGCTTCTTCAATTGCCGTCGTCGGTATAGCAAGCTCAATCGCTTTCAGCAAATCGCTACTTTGTATCGTTAAGGACAACAGCGAGAAATCTTTGAGATGTACCACATTCAATTTCCATGCTTAGGAATCATCCTTAATCTACCTGACTTTGAAGCTTAACTGAACCGTATTGGTATATAACAAGCTTTTAGAGATTGCCTCGTTCCCAGCCTGAGGCTGGAAATGCCTACTGGGAGGCTCTGCCTCCCTTACTTGCGTTACTAGCCGTCGCACCACATTTCTTGCTTAAGTAAGTCGGCGCAAATAATCATCACTGGTTTGTAGTAGCGCTTTAGCGCTGTTCGCGCAGCGTGGCGTCAGCCATAGCGCTACTACGAGCCAAATACAGAGATTTTACTTTTCTTTACATAGTTTGGTTTTTTCTTGCCGACTTACTTAGACCACCGAAACGAGATTGTCAAAGGGTTGTGGTTTAAGTTAACACCAATAAGCAATGCTCTGTGCCCCTACAGCTAACCTGTATTCTGCCTAATTGAAAACTACTGTAAACCTTGAAATTGGATAATCTAACCCAGGCTTTGTTGAATTTGCTGTACTAAATAATCTCTAATTAAATTAATTCCATCGGCAGGAAATAAGACTAATAAAACAGCAGCCGTTAAGCTAAACAAACCAATAATTAAAGCTAAAAATCTTCCAAAAAAGCCAGGATTAATTTCAGCAAAACCTAATTTAGCTTGTCCGATAACAGAAATAGTAAGGAAAACAGTTCCCGCTATTAACAAGAAAGTTAAAGGTGAATTAGTCATATTTTTAATAAAAAGCATTATTTTGATTATAGCTATTGCCTGCTTTACTCAGTACTACGAATTTTATAAATAAGAATCCTTCTCAGTCGGTTCGCCTCGTCCCTCATCCCCTAAACTCTGCGTCGGAATGAGAAGGAATAGGCATATGCTGGTGGTTTGATCCCCTACTAGACTTTTTCTTGGTTTTGCGGTTAAAGTACGGTTATGACATAGAAATTATGCATTATTATGACAAACCTCCCAATATTCCGTCAGGAGTCGAGCATAGCAGAACAAACTACCCCCCAGCAGTTACAGTCTGCTGCTCTTGGGGACTGGAAACAAAATACATTTAAAAAACTCAGAGGCGGATTTTTTCTAGTTCTTGGATATTTGCTCTCACCACTATGTTGGTGGAATGATTTGTTATTTAATTTACCAATTGCTTATGGTTTTGGGTATATTTGTAGTTTATTTTACCCTAAGTTACTCTTGCCGTGCTCAATTATAGGATACTGGCTTTCTAACATTATTGGTATCCTTTTGATGCAATTCGGAGCTATGGATGTTCTACAAAATCAACCCAAGAAGCGTAATTTGAAAAAAGAATTACTTTCGGGTGTAGTTACCTCAACCATCTATACTCTTGTGATTCTGGCATTAGTTCAGTTGAAAATTATCGACGCTCCTGTTCCATTGTTGGGTAGCTAATTTATCTGGTGCCGTACTCTCGGAAGAGCGCACCCTACATGATTTATAGCAGTCTGCCCTTGGAGAGCGTGAAAAAACAAGATCCCCGACTTCTTTAAGAAGTCGGGGATCTGAATCACAAATGAAATAGGATTGCTATATATATGATATTGTTTCATATTTTTCATAAGGTAAATGCACCAATAATGAAGAGTCTGTGGAATTTCTAGCGACTAAATACCTATTATTGGTGTTGATTTTTCAATGAATTTAAGGTACGCAAGCAATCCTTCTAAAGTATCAGCAAACATAAAAGGTACAGCGACTCCATCTTGAACAATCAGTTGCATGCAGTACTTAGAGTAGATACGAATATCATCATTATTTGTTTCAACACACGAATCTGGTAACGCTGTGATGACAACTTCATTAAAATACTTTGGTATCACAAAAAACCTCTTTAAGGAAATTATCGAGCATAGGTGTATTATTCCCAAGACTTATGAAGAAGCTGTGAAGAAGTTGTGGAGATGAGATGAATTAGGTATGACCGTTTTGTTGCAAGTATGCAACAAGCTGCTCTCCTGCGGTGTCAATGTGTCTTTTTAGTAGCTTAACAGCAGCTTTAGTATCGTGCTGTTGACAAGCCTCTAATAATTGATAGTGTTCCTTTTGCGATCGCTCTAGGTAATCCATCTGACTCATCTGAAGGCGGACGTAGCGGTCTACATTCAGGTGCAAGGTTTTAATGATCGTCAGCAGCCGAGGACGTTCGGCGGTTGCATAAAGCGTTTCATGGAATTCCCAGTTCAGTTTCGCAAGCATTCCTGCATCAGTTACCTGGTCTGTCTGTGCCAAAATCTCAGATGCTTTTTCTAAATCTGATGCGGTTAGCTTGGGAATTGCCAGTTGAATCGCTTTCACCTCCAACGCACTCCTAATCTCAAAGATTTCTTGCGCTTCTGCTGGAGAAAGTGCCGAAACCATTGCTCCTCTATTAAGATGGAGCGTCACCAATCCTTCTGCCTCAAGTTGACGTAGAGCTTCCCGCACAGGAATGCGGCTAACGCCAAACTGAGTCGCAATTTCATCCTGTCTGAGGGATTGTCCTTCCTGAAAAATTCCCCGCACAATCGCTTCTCGCAAAGCGTCTGCAATCAAGTCTGGAGTACTGCGTTGTTGTTGCAGCACATTGGCTGCTAGGTCATTTAAGTTCATAATTTCTTCTGTTCATAATTTATATTGTATACAAAAAATTGTATACAATATTCAAAAGCATTGGTCTAACAATCCCTTTTATTAACACCACGGGAGACAGTCATGAGCATTCGACCTCAACCAGACCGGGTCATTATCTTCGACACAACGCTACGAGATGGCGAACAGTCACCAGGCGCAACACTGCTGGTAGAAGAGAAACTGGCGATCGCTCATCAACTGGCTCTACTAGGTGTTGATGTGATTGAAGCAGGATTTGCGGTAGCCAGTCCTGGAGATTTTGAAGCTGTTAGAACCATAGCTCAACAAGTCGGCGTGTCAGGTGGACCGATTATTTGCTCTTTGGCAAGAGCAATTCGACAAGATATTCAGGCGGCGGCTGAAGCATTGCAACCCGCTGCTCATCGGAGAATTCACACTTTTCTTTCCACTTCAGATATTCACCTGAAGTACCAGTTGAAAAAGTCTCGGAGTGAGGTTGTGGCGATCGCCGAAGAAATGGTCGCTTATGCCAAGTCCTTTGTCGAGGATGTGGAATTCTCACCGATGGATGCAAGCAGAACTGATCCAGAATTCCTCTATCAAGTGTTGGAACGAGTCATTGCAGCCGGTGCAACCACGATTAACATTCCTGATACTGTTGGTTACTGCACACCTAAAGATATGGCAGCCTTAATTCAGGGTGTTCAAGAAAATGTTCCCAATATTAATCAAGTCATTCTTTCGGTTCATACTCAAAACGATTTGGGTTTGGCGACAGCAAATGCCTTGACGGCAATTGAAAATGGTGTACGTCAGGTGGAGTGTACAGTTAACGGAATTGGTGAACGAGCAGGAAATGCCGCACTCGAAGAGATTGTCATGGCATTGCAGGTTCGCAAACCTCATTTCAATCCCTACTTTGGTCGTCCGGTTGATTCCGATGCACCCTTAACGAACATCAAGACGCAAGAGATTTACAAAACCTCTTGCTTGGTTTCCCAATTCACAGGAATTGTGGTTCAGCCGAATAAAGCGATCGTTGGAGCAAATGCTTTTGCTCATGAATCTGGAATTCATCAAGATGGTGTGCTCAAACATCGGCAAACCTATGAAATTATGGAAGCTGCTGACATAGGTCTTTCTGAAAACAGCATTATTTTGGGCAAACACTCTGGAAGGAATGCTTTCAGAACCAGGCTGCAGGAATTGGGGTTTGAGTTGAGTGAGGCAGATTTGAACAAAGCCTTTATGCGGTTTAAGGAAATTGCTGACAAGAAAAAGGAGATGTCCGATTGGGATTTAGAGGCGATCGTTCGGGATGAAACGCAAATTCAAGTAGACAAAGGCTTTCAACTCGAACACGTCCAAGTCACTTGTGGTGATTGCACCTGTCCGACTGCAACCATCACAGTTGTAACTCCCAACGGAGAAATTTTCACTGATGCAGCAGTGGGAACTGGTCCAGTAGATGCTGTTTATAAAGCTATCAATCGACTCGTGCAGATTCCTAATCAACTCATTGAGTTTTCCGTTCAGTCTGTGACTGGTGGAATTGATGCTCTGGGAACAGTCACAATTCGCTTACGCCATCAAGAACGCATTTTCTCTGGACAGGCTTCTGACACTGATATTGTAGTTGCAGCAGCTTATGCGCATATGAATGCACTGAATCGCCTTTATCGATTCTTGCAAAGGCAGGCAGAGAAGTCGCAGTCTCAGACTCAAGACTCCGCACCAGTTCATCAGTGAGACTAACTTGGCGTTCTTGACAAGGTAGTTCAGAACAGTAATAAGTCGGACTAACGAAGGGCTGGGTTAAAATGGAGAGACTCCCAGCCTACTTCGTATGAGTGAATTAGTAATGTCATCAAGGTATAAATTTTGCCTAATATACTGAAATTCATAGAAATAATTAGCTAAAATCGTAAAGCGCTGCTGTTTTCAGCAGATCGCTTTCAATAACGTCACAATTGAGTTCACTCGCTCGTGAATCCCGTTCAATAGAAAACCTTGGTTAATCAAGGGGACTACGAACAGCCTTGCCACCCCCGTTAAGAACATGAGTATAAATCATTGTCGTTTTCACATCCTTATGTCCGAGTAATTCCTGCACCGTGCGACCGCTTAGTTCTGGGTGGGGGCAATACTTGAAGCTTATCTGTTTGTTAGACTTCCACAGTAAGATGACCTGTTGAAGATTTATATGACACTGAAGAATAAACTTGTTAAAGCTCTAGATCAAGCAAAAGGTGAACGGGAAATACACGCCTTCTTAAAGGAAGAACCCTTACTTGTTTGGGCAACTTTCATGAATTGTGGTGGACATTCTGATTATGTCATTCCCGAGTTTTCCTTAAGTGGGAAGTACTATGCTGATTTTGTTGTTATGCAGTCATTTTCTGGGGGTTGGAATATCGCATTTATAGAGTTAGAGCCAGTCGATGAAAAGCCTTTTAATCAGCATGGAAATCCATCTAAGAGGCTGCGCGGTGCTATAAAGCAGATCGATGACTGGCAGGATTTTGAGAAAGATGAGGGAGCATCTTTGCGTTCACACTTGGCTGATGCAGCTCAAAAGTACGATACGTTATATCCCGAGCGGAATTTGGCGCGGGAACCGTGGTGTGTCAAGATGCCACTACGCGATCCTAAAACCTATTTGTGCTGCGAATATTTCATTGTTATGGGTAGACGTAGCCACTTTGACGAAAAACTTATTCATGTAAAGTCGAAATTTGCTCGGCATCATAATAATGTTGAGATATTAACGTATGACCGCTTTATCGAGGTTGCTGAAAAATTAAACCAACAAAATGAATACTATAAAAGCAGAAAAATAGAAAAAGAAGACAAAGATTTTTTAGTCCAGTTTGCCGAAGATCCAGAACAATTTAGTATTTCTGGTAATCGGGATATACACAAGTATCCAAGTGAGATGAATGTTCATGGAACTTGCTACAAGATACTGTCTAATGAGGAAGGAGATGGCTTTGTAGTCGATATTCTCGGTACTCTCTACGAAATTTTTGAAGATCGGCGCACGTTTAGTCTCAACAGAATCGAACCTGATGGTTTAGGATTACCCGTAGCAGTTAATCTGGAGTCCTTATCTGCTGCAATACAACTTGCTGAAATTTATGAGCGATTCATCTACTTTCATATAGATACTAAACACTCGCTCGATTTAGTGGATGAATGTTTGCAGTTTTTAAGAGAAAATCTACCGTATAAAATTGAGGCAAATTGATATCGAGATTGAGGAGACTATCGCTGTCTAAATATGCGTCCAAACGTTACACAGACGGTCTAATATAACGCAGTGCAGCGGATTGAAGGAAGCCGCTGGTGCTGAGTTCAAAGGAATCGGCAACCCCTGACCGCAACCGTTACTGCGATCACCGAACGCGAGTGCGTTCCGCAGGAAAGGCGGGGCTTTGCCCATTGCGTTCGCGTAGCGTGTCCTCTGGACTCAGCGGGCACTTCGTGCCATCGCGAGCTAGTTGCACGAACGATGGGAAATTAGTAATGTCATTCAGGTATAAATTTTGTCCACTATGCGGGAAATACCATAAATAAGTAGCTAAAAATGATGCGATAGCACGTATACGTAAAGCGCAGGCACTCTCGGCGGGCAGCGTGCTCCACAAGAACTCAGTGCTCGCCTTCTTATGATCGCAGCAGAAAAATACAGTTCCACAATCCCAGGCGATCGCTATTGTATAGTTGTGTAGTTCGTAAGACACAACTTTTTTTGCTGCTAAAGTGTGATTAATCTCGACACCAATACCGCGATCACATTCATAGCTGAAGGCTCTACCGTTCGTCATCAGCTACGGGCATTCGTTCAAGACCAGCAACTGATGATGGCACAAACTGCTTTTGATGAATTTACGAATATTGTGAAGTATTCAGGGGGGAGTTTGGAGCAGGAAAGGGCAAATCGATTCCTAGAGCGAGTTACGGTTGTGCCTGATAGTCCCTCAATTGCAGCCCAAGCCTTAAAGCCAACACGGAGTTTAGACCCTAACGATATAATCATTTTGGGCACAGGCGATCAGATGGGAATTGTCACCATGACGGCTGATGCAAAGGCGGTTCGTGCTGCCAGTGCCCAAGGCGTTGATTTTAACGTCTATCTTCACCCTCCCTACCCATTGACAGGTAGCTGAATCATGCAAAAAACAATTCCAGCCCATCTCGTCAGTACCTATCAGTTGCTTCAATGTGCTTTTCCTCAGGGCATCGAAGAGCAAGAATATATTCCCCTATTGTCGATTCTTTATGAGCAAATGTCTGATCGAGGTTTAGCTCAAGTGATTGCTGAGTTTACAGATCGAGAGTATCATGCTGTTCTCAATGATGTATATCGAGTTGGAGCGGCGCTTCCTTTTCCTCTTCCATCTGAGATCGAAGAAGTTCTCAATAGCGTTAAACAGAAATTGATTCGCTGCGATTATGAGAAGTGGCTGATTGAAGGCTAGTCGTGTTGGTAAACGGTTTAACAACTGTGTTGCAGGGGACGTTATTTGCCGCTGCTGAACACGACCGTTGTCCTGCGATAAGGTATAAATTTTTCACTATACGTAAAATTCTATTCAAGAAGAGGCAGAAGCAAGGGCAGAAGCAAGAAAGCAACGAGAGATTGCTATTAATCTTTTGCGCCAAGGAGTCACAATCAACATTATTGCTTCTGCAACAGGCTTGTCGATTGAGGAAGTGCAACAACTACAACAGCAGATTACCGAATCTCCATAGACTGAAACTTGTGATCACAAGAGGTTCTATGGCATTCCCTCTACCACTCTTGAGGCGATGTCAGACATTATTTTCTCGCGCTCTTCCAGAGGAGCTTTTGAACCAGCTATAAATACGGCGATGCTTCTCTGGAGCCGCCCAAAGGGCGATGGCGTTTTTCTGCCGCTGAGTCCAGAGGACACGCACTCGCGTGAGTCCCTTCGGGACACGCACTCGCGTTCGCGATGCTCCTCTGGAGCAGCCCAAAGGGCATCGCAGCCGGAAGCTTAAAGATGCTTTGCATAGAAAAGCGCTGTTTGTTATTGAAAAACCAGATTCTACCGCTATTTGTTCATTAGAAACCCAAACCGACTCAAAATAAATTTTTTCTGATTGGGTTGGCTAAGCTTCCATGCGTGAGCGTCGATAACAAAGTGCGCCATAGTGATCCCAAGCAAACCACCTGCTAGAAAATCAATTTGATTTGGCAGATAACGAAGATTGATCCGCCTACGAGCAAGCAAAGAAGTAAACTGCACATCGACCTCAACACATTTGCACCCTCAGCAACAGCAGCCATGAACACGATGTATTGTACGGCGTGCGCTGTTGCGTAGGACAAAAAGGTCGTTAATATATCACCGGGCAAGTATGCAGGTACAAAGAAAAGTACGCAGAGGATGAAGAAAATTGCTTTGACAGAAGTAAAACGCGATCGCTTGCTCCACAAAATATATCCCCCAAGGAAGCAAGTAGCCGCCAGAATAAAATATCCTGCAACATAGGACAAGTTGATAAAACTGTGCAGCCATTGAGGTGCAATTTGTAACCCAAGGATTTTCCAGATAGGAAGAATGCCTGTGAGCGCGCTCAAATGTATTGCCTTCCTCTCAAAAACGGAAGCTGCCTTGTTTTGGGCGTAAGAGATAAAGCTGTACACCCCAATATTTTGTTTGGCGTAGTGGTAGGACTGCCACCCCCAGTAGAACAGAAGCAGGAAAGGTTTAATCTGTGGAGAAAATACAAAAATTACCCCAGATGCAAATAATAGAGCAACTGGGGCAGTAAAATATATCAGCTTATTTTCAACTAAGATTTCTCGAAATTCTTTGGAGGTATAGAAGCAGGCTGTTGCCGGAACATGAGCGATCGCGGTAAACAAAAGAAAATGCTTAAATGGCTCACTTCCCGATGGACGTAGATGCGGTATGCCGAGGAAAGCGATCGGGATAACCGTGCCAAGAAATAAACTTAACTGAAAAATATTCTTGCGGTAGAGCCTGAAAGATAAAGTAAATCGGTCAATCATGCTTAGTGTCGAAGTAAGGTAGATCCCCTAAGCTTTGACCGAAAGTTGTTGTTATTGTTTCACAAATTGACTTAATATCGCTTGTAGCAAGGAATCGGTCTATTGCATCGCCTGTACTACTCTTGAGGCGATGTTGGACATTACTTTCTCGCGCTCTTCCAGAGGAGCTTTTGAACCAGCTATAAATACGGCGATCGCCACGCGTTTCCCGTCCGGTGAACTAGCAATTCCAACGTCATTTGTTGCAGTACCTATGCCGAGAACATCTGCACCCGTACCAGTCTTGTGTGCGATCGACCAATTTTCAGGTAGTCCTGCTTTTAGCCGCTTTTGTCCTGTTGGAGAATCGGTCATTATCTTTAGCAACAAAGCGGTAGAGTTTTCGGACAATAGCTGATTCGAGTTCAGCTTTGCCAAAAGGTCAACCATAGCTTCAGGAGTAGCAGTATCTCGTGGGTCGGTGAGATACTTTTGGAGAGCAGCTTTCTTATCCCGATCTGGAATCTTTTCCACAGCTTCCTTGTATTTTTGTTCGTCAGCTAATTCAGGTTGAAAGTTTTTGAGTCCCACACTCTCCGGCTGCATCTGCTGCTCTAATCGATCAACGCGAATGTTGCGAATTTGCAGCTTACCTAAGATAGCATTCACTTGCTGTGGTCCACCAAGCAATCGCACCAAAGCGTCAGCTGCAGTATTATCACTTATTCCCACAGAGCTTTCTAGAACGTTTCGCAGTGGGATCTGTACTCTATCACCTTTGAATTCCTTGATCATAGGACTCGATCCAGGAGCAAAGTCCTGACGCATAATGGTGACTAATTGCTTGAGCGAAATCTTGCCCTCGTCTACTTGTTTTAAGACGGCTATGCCAGAAGGAAGCTTATACACGCTTTGCATGGGAAAGCGCTGCTTACCATTGAGAAACCAGCTTTGACCGCTATTAAGGTCCAAAACCCCGATGCCGACTTTACCTTGAGCTGCTGAAACATCAAGATTTTTTAATCGTTCTTGAAATAATCGAGTATTGGACTGTGCTGGAGTGAGCTGTGCGCTTACTTTCATCATTCCACCTGCAAGCGGTGCGGTTTGATGAATTTGTTGTTGCTGTAAGGATGACTCAGCGATGCTTGAAAATGAAGAAGTTAGAGATGGTTCTTGTGCTTTGACTGGAAGCAACATCAACGAAAGCAGAATAACCACTCCAAACGAAAGGCAAAAACGACGTACAAAGACTGAAAACATTTGCTGTTTAATTTCTAGGTGTAAATATTTTTCCTACGCTATTATCTACTTTCTTGATGTCTGTTCTGTTTCTGGTAAAAAATGTGGTAAAATTGGAAATTAAATATAAATAATTAAATATAAATAATTTGCTCAATGGAGGATATAACATTTAACATTTATTTTTCTCGAATCCACAGGGCTAGCCCACCTCCACGACCGCGAGCTGCAATCAAGTCTTCTGTTACTAGAAAAAACGCAAAGAAGGGTAGTTTGGCTACGGGTTGACTATAAAAATTCACCGCCTGACCTTTACCGCCTCGTATCTGACCGCTGTAAATCACACGACCAAACAGACTGATTTGCATTTGGATAAAGTCAAACGCCAATAGGTTTTTCTTTCCTGGATATTGTGCTGGACCTTGAAGCTTTAATAAAACAGCACCCAATTGAACAGAATTGCTAATTTCCGCTCTAGCTGAAGTCGCATCTGAAGCTTGTGTGGTATGAAAGGAAATATGAGTTGGAGCAAACTTAGGCAGATAAAAACCTTTGCCCAACACAATTCCGGCTTGCTTTCTGACTTTTCTGGTTCCAGTGACAAAGCATAGCCGCCATTGACCAACCAAAGACTCAAAAGGATACGTCACTCGTTGCTGTTTAGCAGCTTTTTCCGCTTGCAGCAAAGCATTGACTACGACTTCAGCACTAGGGCGATTATTCCTCTGTCCTTGATACGCAGTCGCAGCGAGTGAGAGTACGCTGACAAAATCAGGTAAGGCTTGTGATGTTAAATCGGCTGTCATGAAGGCACTCCAGATTTTGCAACTTAATACTCTGGATAAATCATAACGTTAATATATTATCTGTTTTGCTGAATCGGATATAACCATTTGTTTAAATAGAACGTAGAGCCTGAGATTTCTTCACACAAAGTTTATGTCAAATTATCACGAAGTACGCCATCTAGCTGAAAGTCTCACCCCTGATGAGCAAATGCGGTTGATTCAAGAATTGTCAAGCTTAATTCGTCAACGCGTGACGATGACAC
This sequence comes from Scytonema sp. PCC 10023, assembly GCF_963920835.1. NCBI lineage: Bacteria > Bacillati > Cyanobacteriota > Cyanophyceae > Nostocales > Scytonemataceae > Scytonema > Scytonema sp. PCC 10023. The sequence continues at coordinate 3,031 of NZ_CAWUDP010000063.1, read as the reverse complement.
CTAAGCCCAAGCGCAGCATTTTGGAATTGCGCGGGTTGGGTAAAGAAGTCTGGAATGGCATTGATGCTCAAGAATATGTCAATCAGGAACGCGACTCATGGAATGGTTAGCCCAGTTACAAGGGCAAATTATCGGCTTGGATACTGCACCACTGATTTATTTTATTGAAGAAAATTCCACTTATTTAATGATTCAATCCCACATTGTCTAATATATATGTTACAAAATCTTTTTGTTTTATGCCTATGTTGATTGGCAAGTCTTTTGATTTTACATAATCATTCGTTAATTGAATTAACTCAGACAATGTATTACTAATAAGTTCATCAGAAAAATTATTTTCTTTAATTGATTCTACATCTTTAGGTTTATAATCACGTTTATTAAGTGTTTTTACTACCATCAGCATCCCTAGATGAAACATTAATATACGAATGGGTGATGCATGTTTCCACTGTTCATTAATACCTAGGTTGTTTGATTTACTAGATGTAACAATACGAATAAAACTTTCCAATCTTTTCATAGCTTTCGCGCAGAAGAGATACACTTCCAGACTTATTTTTTGACTGAAAACACGTTTATAATCGTTATCTTTCTTAAGAAGTGACGATGGTCTAGAACGTGCAATATCTGGCTCATGAAAAACTATTGCTATGACTGATTGAGCTAGGTATGGAATACTAATGATTCTATCCAGTTGCTTACCTGTGTTCTTATAATAATTTTTTCGACGGTCATAAAACCATTCATGATTTAGAAAGAAATTTTCTATGTCTAATTGTATTGGATCTGTAGCTTTTAAAGAGGCTGGTGGAATAGGGGTTTGGAAATTTGTTGCTTTGATAACACGGTCTCTAGTTTCTGGGTCATTTGTAATAACTATTTTTATTAGGATAGCTCTCTCTTCCTTCAATGTGTTGCTGTCATCTTCTCTATTCTTTATATAATGATAAATTGTGTTTGTTGTTTGTAAACCATTGACAACTTGTACATCATCTAGGCTAATAGTTTTACCAGCAATACTTGCTCTTGAAGATAAAATAGTAATTCCATTATTGAGCCACCAAAAATCTATATCTTCGTTTGATTCCAAAGTTGCTTTAATATCTTTATTCACTTCTACATTACTACCTTGATAATCTCGAACATTAAATGCAAATATATATGTGCGTAACTCAGAATTCTCGTAAGTAACAAAATTATAATAATCTTTTAAAGATGCTAATATAACGTAATTATCTTCACCTCTAGAAATATAATTTTCAATAAATTTTAACTGTAAAGTATAGCTTTTTTCGAGTCGAGAAGAATCAATCAGTTCTCGTGCGCCAACAAAGCTAACGTTAACCTTGGCTCCGGAAAAATATCTACGAGTATTTTCTTTTAAAACTTCAGATTGATTGTATACCTTTTGATTTATAGCTGATACGTCACCTTTACTTGCATATACATATGTTATTTCAATAGAAGGATGTTGTGAAGCCAGATTGAGATACAATTCCTGGAAAAAAGCCACTTTATTAATTAAATCAGAATTATAATATTTTTGAATTTGCTCAATCTTCTTGTCTAAATCAAAAATATTCATTGTAGTTGAAAGCCATTTTTCAATAGCTCTTTCAGAAAAAGAATCAGTTCGTTTTGATTGAATTAAAAATAATTGTATGCAAGGACTTTTCTTAAAGTTGTCTAACTCTGTATCCTCACTCACAAAATCATTATTAATAAAAATGAAGAAGCCATCTATTCCACCATCATCACCTCCTCCTATTTTTCCATAGCTTAACTCGTCATAGGAGAGCTCATATTTTTTTAATATTTGTTCAAATGTAAATATTTCAAAGAATTCATCATCAGGTAATACATTGTCACTTTTATTTATTTTTTGCTTGATAATGTTATCGAGAACTATGCTATCGTTGCCAGCCATGTATTTTTTCCTAACTGTATTATAAATAGATTTCCTTATAGAAATCAGTAAATAACTAAGTCAGTTGTCATTTTTACCACAATAGAATGCTAAATAGTTGTGATACAAATCACAAGCAGTATGACCGCCCATCACCGTAGGTTGGCTTGAGGCAAGGAAACCCAACATTACGGTTGCTTGTTTCTCCCCCTACAGGTGGCATGATAATTAATTCTCCGGTTGGAGTGCGTTCAAACCTCAAATCGCGGTTTGCCTGACATAGCTGGAAAAATTGCTCATCTGTCAGTTCAATGACTGAATTGAGATTAACTGTTAGGGCAGTCATAGGGGGGAGATTGGGAATTGAGGATTATATATTTATTTTTACCGATTATATTGTAGAGACGCGCCACCTCTCGTCTCTAGAACGTGAAATGCAATGCATCACATCCACAAATTTGCTGGATTATTCTTGTCATGTTCCCATTTGAGGGGGTTATTAATAATGTATTCTCGAATCTGGTCTAGAGAACCATCAGCACGAATGATATGCTCGTAAAATCTTGTTTGCCAACCAAAATGCTCTTGACCGTTTTTCCTGCACCAACGGGTGACAGATGATTTGTAGGCGTTAATAATAACCTGCAATGAACCACGTTTTAGAGGTGCGAATTTATTTGATTGGTCTGTTGCTTGCGTTTGGTTATGATGTAGAGACACGCCATGGCTCGTCTCTATATTATCGGGTTTGTCTATAACCAATATGCCATGGACATGATTGGGCATAATGATATAAGCATCTACATATATATATTCAAAATGGCTGGGAATGTCTGCCCAATATTGTTGTGCTGTTTGTCCTATTTCCGATAAGCGTACTTTCTCTTCAATGACATCACCAAAAAACCATTGGCGCTGATGCGTGCATATGCTCACGAAATACCATCCATTGGCAGCATAGTCCCGATTTGGCAACCGAATAGATTCAATTCGATATTTATCTTTGAACTTGGGCTTCATAGTTCGGGTAGATTGTGTAAAGACGTGCCATATTGTGTAAAGACGCGCCATGGCGCGTCTCTACATTTGGCGTGTTTACACGGTTATAACCTACTCAAT